>CAIVAH010000050.1 GCA_903903765.1 uncultured Methylococcaceae bacterium | reverse complement strand
CCTTGTCTGTCCATGCGCGTATTAGACATGGTGTTTTCTAAAATAATTTGGTCGGTGACTAATTGCGCCATATCTTTGTCACCGGTGGAAATAATCACCTTAAAACCCTGTGCCGCAGCATGTTGGGCAAGTGCGCCTAATACATCATCGGCTTCAACGCCTGTTTCCATGATTAAAGGTAAGCCCATGGCTTTAATCAGTTGGTGTAAGGGTTCGATTTGTACACGCAGATCATCTGGCATGGGTGGTCTATGTGCTTTGTATTGATCATATAGATCATTACGAAAAGTTTTACCAGGTGCGTCAAATACCACCGTGAAGTAGTCAGTCGGATAGTCGTTGATGAGTTTACGCAACATATTAGAAACGCCATAGATGGCGTTGGTGGGTTCACCTTTGGGATTAGATAAAGGCGGAACTGCATGATAAGCTCGAAATAAAAAAGACGAGCCATCAATAAGAATTAAACTGTTTTGCATAAAAGCGGTGCGTTGGATAGAAAAGGTTGGCTTATAGTAACGCGGCTATTGAATTTAGCGTAGCGTTAAGTTTTAGGTGTTTCACTCTGTATTATGGGTGAGCCAGTTGACTGATACTAATTGGATTTGTTTGTCTTTACTCAGTTGAGTGATATTTTTACAATCAACACGATGTATCGTAATACCATGATGGTGTGAAACAAAACCAACAATTGCATCTGATGGTGTGGGGTTGCAACAATGTGCAAAGGTGGTGGCAATATTATTAATGCCAGCCACGGCAAGTTCTAATTTAGGCGGGTTGGCTGACGTTTTACGTTTAATAGCGGTGGGTTGTTGCTGAGTCTCAGGTGTTTTTAAATAACCAACTAATTGCCGCTCATTAATAGCATTTCGGCCTAAGGCTTCGAAAAAATCATCGGCATTAGTCTGTTTAAAGAAATGTAGTAGGTCTACCATGTCGATATTTTTAACATCAAGATGTTTGCACTCTTTCTCTAAGATGATTTTGCCACGGTTGATAGTTTCAGTTTTTTGATGGTTACGAAACCAGCTTTTTACCCGATTAATGGCGCGACTGGTTTTTAAGTAACCTAAATTCGGGTTAAGCCAATTTCGATTCGGTGCGCAGAGTTTGGTGGTTAATATTTCGATTTGTTCGCCGGATTTGAGTGGGTAAGTTAAAGGCACAATTTTGCCGTTGACTTTGGCGCCTCGACAGCGATGGCCCACATCTGTATGAATGGTATAAGCAAAGTCTAAAGGGGTTGAGCCTTTAGGGAGTTCAATGACTTTATTAGCCGGACTTAAAACGTAGATTTTGTCGATAAAGAGTTTATTTTGAAAATCGTTTGATAAGGCATCGTCAGTTTGTTTTTCTTGTAGTAATTGCCGTAATGTGGCGACGCTTTTTTCTAAAGCTGCAGATTGTTTGCCGCCTTCTTTATAAGACCAATGTGCGGCCACACCTAATTCTGCATAATCATGCATGGCTTGTGTGCGAATTTGTACTTCTAGGCGGTTTCCTTCGGCGTCGTGGATAACTGTATGTAAAGATTGATAGCCATTTTCTTTAGGTTTAGCAATATAGTCATCAAACTCATTGGGGATGTATTCCCATAGGCTATGCACAATACCCAAAACGGCATAGCAGTGAATTAAATTATCCACAATTACGCGCACGGCTAACAAATCATATAGTTGATGCAAATCTAAACTCTTTTTTTGCATTTTTTTCCAAATGCTATAAATGTGTTTAGGGCGACCGTAACAATGCCCGTTGATGTTTTCTGCGTTTAGGTGTGCTTGTAATGTGTCGACGAAATGATGGATGCAACTTTCTCGGTGCTGTCTTTTAGCGGCCAGTGATTTAGCGATGTTTTTGTATGCTAGTGGATTGGTGTATCTAAAAGCCATATCCTCAAGCTCCCACTTAATCTGATGGATACCAAGGCGATTAGCTATGGGCGCATAGATGTCTAGGGTTTCTTTAGCAATGTAATAGCGTGATTCAGTCGATTCATTAGATAAATGCCGTAATCTAAGAATACGATAAGCTAATTTGATTAAGATAGACCGGACATCATGGGTCATTGATAGTAGCATCCGCCTTAGTGTTTCAGACTCATGGGGCGAGCTGGATATAGAAGGATTGTAAATACTTAGGTTATTAAGCCAGTTAACGTCCTTTACTATGAGGGCAGTTGTTTCACCGAACTGAGCGCTGACATTGATGCTTATATCTGCATGTGAGAGGCGTGGATCGGTTAATAATGTCGCAATAACCGTATTAATATCAACGTTGAAGGAGTCTAGGAATTTAGCGACTTCGATGCCTTTGGGTAGATGCGTGTTGATATGGGTAGGAATTTCATCAAGAATATTGACTGCGCAGGTGATAAGACTGACTTGGTCAGCGGTAAAATCACTGAATAGTA
Organism: uncultured Methylococcaceae bacterium; assembly: GCA_903903765.1. Lineage (GTDB taxonomy): Bacteria > Pseudomonadota > Gammaproteobacteria > Methylococcales > Methylomonadaceae > Methylobacter_C. The sequence continues at coordinate 2,446 of CAIVAH010000050.1, read as the reverse complement.
TTTTGTCGATGGGTGGGGTTTTTTGCATGAATTTATTGTAGTGTATTATACAAACTAAGCAATTGCGCGGTTATTGTTAGCAATCATAAGCCTGCAGATTATGACGAAATAATGTTAATATTCAGCCCATTTAGTGTTGAGACCTGCTTTGACAACTTTTAAAATATGAGAATTAAGAGTTGTTCGTTAGGTGATAGTTCCGAATCAGCATAATAGTTTTTTATTTCTTAGTGAGGTCTTATGACTAGCCCCGTTGCTTTATATGAATCATCTTTATCATCTCTGCCGTTAATTGCGCGTGGAAAAGTGCGTGATATTTATGATATTAATGATAATTACATGTTAATCGTTGCAACGGATAGATTGTCGGCCTTTGATGTGATATTACCAGACCCTATTCCTGGGAAGGGGCGTGTATTGACGCATATATCAAATTTTTGGTTTGATAAGCTTGGTCATATTATGCCTAATCATATTTCAGACTTAAGCTTAGCAGATGTGCTGCCAGATGAAAAAGAGCGTGTTCAGGTTGAAGGTAGAGCAGTTGTGGTAAAAAAACTGCGTCCCTTACCTGTTGAAGCCATTGTTCGAGGGTATTTAATTGGTTCAGGTTGGAAAGACTATCATAATACAGGCGAAGTCTGTGGCATAAAATTACCTTTAGGTATGCAACAAGCAGAACAATTGCCTGAACCAATTTATACGCCCTCAACAAAAGCGGCGGTAGATCAGCATGATGAGAACGTGTCTTTTGATAAGACTGTTGAGTTGATGGGGCTTGAGCTGGCAGAGCAAGTTAGAGAAGCGAGTTTAACTATCTATAAAGAGGCAGCTGCTTTTGCAAAAGAACGGGGAATTATCATCGCAGATACAAAATTTGAATTTGGGGTAGATGCGGCCGGTGTATTGTATTTGATTGATGAGGTCTTAACGCCCGATTCATCCAGATTTTGGCCCGCGGATGAATATCAAGTCGGCATAAGTCCACCTAGTTTTGATAAACAATATATTAGAGATTATTTAGAAACATTAGATTGGAATAAAACAGCGCCAGGCCCTTCTTTGCCGGCAGAGGTAACAGGATTTTGTGCGAAAAAATATGCTGAAGCAGAGATAAGATTAACCAGAGATTTTTAATAACCTTAAAATATTTAAGGTATAATGTTTCGAGTTTGTTAATAGTGTATAGCTTGAATTAAATGGCTGTTGAATTTCAAACATCCTTGATTTAATCGAGTTCGATATATATAATCCTCAAGCTATTATGTTTGGGAGACAGAGTGAGCAGTAGAAAAATATCTGCTGTCAGCAAGATTCTGAGTTATCAGGTATTGATAAACATCATGGTCTCATCTGGCTTTGCCTTACTGGAGGGATATAATTTCGGTTTATCATCTGTATTAGGTGGTATGGCTGCATTTATACCGAATCTCTTTTTTGCATTAATGGTCAATAAGTCGACTGGGCGGTCGGCAAGAAGTGTGCTTAATTCCTTTTACATAGGTGAAGCAGGAAAATTATTGTTAACAGGAGTATTGTTTATAATAATTTTTAAAATGCCCAATATAGAAATATTAGCGCTGTTGGTTGGATATATCACAGCATTATCGGTTTTTTGGTTTGCGCTGTTAATTCGCTAATCATACTAATTATTAAAGAGAGGAACAATGTCTACCGAAGCTCACGCTGCCGAAGGTGCTACTGGATATATTATTCACCATTTAACGCCCTTGCATTTTGGTGAAGGCTTTTGGACATTGCACCTTGATACATTGTTTTTTTCAGCGGTATTAGGTGGTTTATTCGTTTGGTTCTTTAAAACAGCAGCAGAAAAAGCAACAGCAGGTGTGCCGGGCTTGGTGCAGAATTTCGCTGAAATGCTTATCGAATTTGTAGACACTCAAGTTAAAGATAGCTTTCATGGACATAGCAAATTAATTGCGCCTTTAGCGTTAACAATATTTTGCTGGGTGTTCTTATGGAACTTCATGGATTTATTCCCAGTAGATATTTTTCCGTTGATTGGTTCATTAATGGGTCTTGAATATTTACGCGTGGTACCTAGTACTGATTTAAATGCTACCTTTGCGATGTCAATTTCTGTATTCTTTTTGATTATCTTCTACAGTATTAAGATTAAAGGCCCATGGGGCTTTGCTAAAGAATTAATGTTTCAGCCCTTTGGACCTTGGCTTTTACCGTTTAACTTGCTTTTAAAATTGGTCGAGGAAATCGCTAAACCAATTTCTCTAGCACTGCGTTTATTCGGAAACTTATACGCAGGTGAATTGATATTTATTTTGATTGCTTTATTACCTTGGTACCTTCAACCTGTACTAAGTTTTCCATGGGCAATTTTTCACATTTTAATTATTACCCTTCAGGCATTTATATTCATGGTACTTACAATTGTTTACCTGAGTATGGCGCACGAAGATCATTAATT
>CAIVAH010000049.1 GCA_903903765.1 uncultured Methylococcaceae bacterium | reverse complement strand
TCAACAAATACCAATAACATCCAGAAAACTGCTAATATAAAGGCTTTTTCGTTTTTAGTGTTCGTTTATGTCCGTAAACATTCATAGATACCCACAATTTTTAAAGGTATAAAAATGGGGATATTATCCAAAATCCCAGTACGAACATGAAAAATCCAGACCACAAACAAGCGATAATATTAAAGCAATCAAGCCAGAAAGCAATATAAGTGTATAGATTCGCAAGGAAAAACGAAATTCTCGAAAAAAAAGGCTCGAAAACAAAGTTCAAGCGCTTAAAATGTACGTCATCGGTTGAACGTGGTATGGTACAAAATACTTGACAGTTGATGGGACTGATATTATCAAACTATTGATCTAAAAAAGGATCACAACAAAAATACGAGAATGTATAAAATTTAAGTATCTACAAGTCTCTTTCAACAAGGTATATTTCTATTCACATTATCGCTGTTTAACTTCTTACCAAATCAGATTGATTACTTCAAATCCATTTCTATGATGAACACTTGTCGTAATATTATTACCACTTGCATTACCATCTGAATTTAGCTCCTTTATTCCTGAAAAATGCTTTTCATTCATACAGCAGCCAACAAATAAAAATCTATCAATTTTTGATCTTCCATCAAAATCACAAAAGTCGGCAAGTGCTTCAGCAACAAACGTAGTTGTTTCTTCATGAAAATGACCACTACTAGATAAATGTGACATTGAAATTTTTTGAGCACCTAATACACGCGCAGCGTATGAGATACTTTCATACGCAACATTGTAATGAAAATCCCTATTTAGTTTTAATGAAGAAGCCGAATCATATTTTTCATAGCATTTGGCGTTTTCATTTGCAGCTATAATCAGACCTCGCAATTTACTTAATGGATTTCTACTTGGCAATACAATAAAGGATACCTCCAAATTTTCATATCTATTCCAATTTGCTAAATTAGAAATATCTTCTTTATCTATATTAAGTTCATTAGAAAAATAGTCTAAATTCTTTCCTAATGGTGAAAATTCTAAAACTGTTGATACTATTATAAAATCGACATATTCTCTTTCTACCAACTTGAATAAAGATGATTCAAAATCATAAGTAATGTCGATATTAGCGCCATCTTCATATTGTATTATTGCCATATTCTTCATGAATTATCACCTAAAAAAATCTATTAAAGTTTATACAGCATTTATTTTTTCTCATTATCTTTTACTTATGGATATTATTAATTATTTAAATGCTTTATCTAATGCGCATGTGAAAAATAGTTTCAAATTTGTAACATACTATTAACTCTGAGTTTCAACTCCTAATTTCTTTACAAACCACCGGACTCTCAACTTTCTCTTTTTTTAGCCAATCTATTTCATAATAAGCAATATAAATGGCACGAATAAAATCATTAAAATAATTAAAGCAAATAAGCCAACAGATGAAAGTTCCATAATCTAATTTTTTATTTACGAGTTAAAAAACTTGATATATATTTTAATGGAGCAAGAAAGCTAGAGTGCAAAAAAGGAATGTTGACTGTTGTTTGAGCGAAAAACAACAGAAATGATACACTCCAGCCCCTTACATTGCATAAAAAACAATTTTTACATAACATATATTTTCTTAATCAAATAATAACTTGATTATGCTTTTCTGTATTTTTTAAACCTGCATCAGACTAAATGAATATTTAAGGGTGCAAGAGCTGAGAGTCGCATAATTGCGTTTTTAATGTCAAAAGGAAATAAAAACAAAAAAATCTCAGCTCTTTGCATAACATAAAACACGCTCAATTTTGATTTTCTAATACACCTCCACCTCGTTACTATTCATTTTTTAAAATATAAAACGCCATAATTAATGTCAAAAAAACAAGTAAAAATAATAAGTTTTCTAAATAAAGTTCCATAATCAAATCCTCTATTTTAGTTAAAGAAAAAAACGTATGGTTTAATTTAGTGGCAGCTTCTATTTGAAATGTAGCAACTACCTCACTAACAACTAACTACTCATTAAGGTTGGTGCAATCAACACCGATAAGATTGCGTACAAAACCG
>CAIVAH010000048.1 GCA_903903765.1 uncultured Methylococcaceae bacterium | reverse complement strand
GGCGCATAACAAATATCGTATATATTGAAACTGAGTGACTTTGTTAAATTGTTAAAGCCATGTAATTGCAACTTATTCAAATCTTTTAAACCTCGATAACTTCAAAATCATGGGTAATGTCTACCCCTGCATTGCCTAGCATAATGGAAGCAGAGCAATATTTCTCTGCCGACAATTTCACTGCCCTTTCAACCGTAGCGGGATTTAAATTTTTACCACTCACGATAAAATGTAAATGAATCTTACTAAATACACTAGGAACCGCATCAACTCGCTCTGCGCTGATTTCTGCAACACAATTGACGATATGATTACGCCCTTTTTGTAAGATCTGCACTACATCAAATGACGAACAACCACCCACACCTAATAAGAGCATTTCCATTGGACGCATGCCAATATTACGCCCACCATGATCCGGTGGACCGTCCATTACGACTGCATGACCGCTGCCAGTTTCGCCAACAAACATCACACCATCGACCCATTTGACCGTTGCTTGCATGTTTTTCCCCAGTTAAAATGACGCATAGAGTAGCATATAATTCTATTTTGAAAATAGTTTATAATTCACACCATTGAAACACTCTATGACTGAATTATGAAATCACCTTTGATCGTTACCGCGGTTCAACAACCGTGTCATGCTGACAGACAAACTAACTTAGACTTTTCTATTGCGCAAATTCGTGCCGCAGCGGCACTCAATGCCGATTTAGTGGTGTTACCTGAATTACATTTAGGCCCTTATTTTTGCCAAAATGAAGATCACAATAGTTTTGATCTTGCCCAACCAATACCCGGCCCTACTACTGCAATACTTTCCGACATCGCTAAAGAATCAAACATTGTTATTGTCTCTACTATTTTTGAAGAGCGTGCGCCAGGTTTATATCACAATACTGCCGTGGTCTTTGATAAAGATGGCAGTATTGCCGGTAAATATCGTAAAATGCATATTCCTGATGACCCGGGCTTTTATGAAAAGTATTACTTTACTCCTGGTGATTTAGGCTTTACACCAATAGAAACCAGTATTGGTAAACTAGGCGTACTTATTTGCTGGGATCAATGGTATCCAGAAGCCGCCAGATTAATGGCTTTAGCCGGTGCAGAAATTTTAATCTACCCGACTGCAATTGGCTGGGACGCAGAAGACTCTGCAGAAGAACATCAACGCCAACTCAATGCTTGGATTACTATTCAGCGTGCTCATGCAGTGGCTAATGGCATTCCAGTTATATCTTGTAATCGGATTGGCTTTGAAAAAGCTCCAGACTCAGATGCAGGCATTCAGTTTTGGGGGAATAGTTTTATTACTGGCCCGCAAGGTGAGTTTATTGAACATGCTGATGCAACAGAAAACAAATTATTAGTTGCTAGATTGGATAGCGCCAGATCTGAAAGAGTGCGACGTATATGGCCGTTTTTACGAGATCGACGCATCGATGCCTTTGGTGACATTACTAAACGTTTTATAGATTAAAAACCTTAAAAAGCCTCATCAATGATGAGGCTTTAACTACCCTTATCGATAGATAGTATCAAATGGTATTTGGGTAATCACCTGACCTCTATCATCAACCATACGGACTAACCAATTAGTTTTGGTACTATAATTGAGATATTGTCGACTAGTCATACGCCAATGATCACCGGAGATGTTCACTTTTTTACGGGTAATCAGCTCACCCTCTAAAAGCCACTCGATATAAACAGCTCTCCCTTTCAGATCATTTAATTCTGCAAAGTAAAACACCGAAACAGGCTTAGTTTTACTTAAATGCAGAGGGGAAGTCACTTTCCCATGTGGCTCACTATTTTTTATTGCAAAAGTCAGCGTTGATCTTAAAACACTTTTTGAATAGTCAATCAATTTAACAACAGGTTGAGTTGCTTTCTCTTGCGACCTAGCACCGGTAGGATCGGCTGCCTCTTGCTGAGCCTGAACTGATGCTTCACTATTAACCGTTTCAGCTACCTTGTTAGGAAGCGATTCATCACCTTCAGAGAATATCAATATAATAACAAGAAAAAAAAGTACTAAACCTGCCGAAGCCATCCCAATGCGCTTAACGTCCCATTGTTCAACCATTTTAGATTTATTGTCGTCCACTGAACTTTTACCAGAGGTAGGATATTTAACTTTTATAACAATGTTTTTTCTATCTTCCATAGTAAGACCTAGTCAGTGTCTATATTAATAATTATACTTTATGGTAAATATCAGCGCCTTCGTTAACAAACTGCTGAGACTTTTCATCCATGCCTTTTAACAAGGCCTCTTGCTCATCTTGAATACCTTTTTCTGCCGCGTAATCACGCACGTCTTGACTGATTTTCATCGAACAGAAATGCGGGCCACACATCGAACAAAAATGCGCTACTTTTGCTGATTGTTTTGGTAAAGTTTCATCATGAAACTCACGCGCTTTCTCTGGATCTAAACCAATATTAAATTGATCTTCCCATCTAAATTCAAAACGTGCTTTAGACATAGCGTTATCACGCGCTTGCGCACCCGGATGACCTTTAGCTAAATCAGCCGCATGAGCAGCGATTTTATAAGTAACAATACCTTCGCGTACATCTTGTTTGTTAGGTAATCCTAAATGTTCTTTTTGCGTTACATAACACAGCATAGCACAACCATACCAACCAATATTAGCCGCACCAATCGCAGACGTAATATGATCATAACCTGGTGCGATATCCGTAGTTAATGGACCTAAGGTATAGAAAGGCGCTTCGCCACACTCTTCTAATTGCTTTTCCATATTAACTTTAATCATATGTAAAGGCACATGACCAGGGCCTTCAATCATGGTTTGCACATCATGTTTCCAAGCGATTTTAGTTAACTCACCTAGCGTTTCTAATTCACCAAACTGTGCTGCATCATTTGCATCGTATATAGACCCCGGACGTAAGCCATCGCCTAAAGAGAAGGACACATCATAAGCTTTCATGATTTCGCAGATTTCTTCAAAGTGCGTGTATAAGAAACTTTCTGTGTGATGCGCTAAGCACCATTTCGCCATAATAGAACCACCACGAGACACAATGCCGGTCATTCGTTTAGCAGTCAAAGGTACGTGATGTAAACGCACACCTGCATGAATAGTGAAATAATCAACGCCCTGCTCGGCTTGTTCAATTAGGGTATCACGGAAAATCTCCCACGTTAAATCTTCCGCTTTACCGTTTACTTTTTCTAAGGCTTGATAAATAGGCACTGTACCAATCGGCACTGGTGAGTTACGTAAGATCCATTCACGGGTTTCATGAATATTTTTACCAGTCGACAAATCCATAATGGTATCGCCACCCCAACGAATGCCCCACAGCATCTTTTCAACTTCTTCTTCGATAGAAGATGTCACTGCAGAGTTACCTAAGTTACCGTTAATTTTAACCAAGAAATTACGCCCGATAATCATCGGCTCTAATTCTGGATGATTAATGTTACAAGGAATAATAGCGCGGCCACGAGCCACTTCATCACGCACAAACTCAGGAGTAATAACGGCAGGAATAGACGCCCCTAGAGCATCACCAGGATGCTGGTCTTTCCATAATTCCCGCATCTCTTCCATTTTTTGATTTTCACGGATGGCGATAAATTCCATTTCAGGGGTAATAATCCCTTGTCTAGCATAGTGCATTTGAGACACATTTTGACCCGCTTTAGCACGACGCGGTTTACGTATGTGTTCAAAACGCAAATCTGCTGTTGCAGGATCATCTAAGCGTTGTTGACCATAGTCAGAACTGGGACCTGATAAATCTTCTGTATCATTTCTTTCTGCTATCCAGGCAGCACGCACTGGACTTAAGCCTTTCTTTAAATCAATTTCAACATTGGGGTCAGTATAAACACCCGATGTATCATAAACATAAAGCGGACCGTTTTTTTCAACTGCACCAAAATGCACGGGCGTATCTGAAAGATTAATTTTACGCATCGGCACACGGATGTCTGGACGACTCCCTTGTACATAAATTTTTTCTGAAGCGGGATAAGAATCAATCTTTACGTCATTTGTGGCTTTAACGTCTTTTACAACAGCGCTCATGTTTTCTCCAAATACAATAAAACAAGACGCAGGGAAGTTTTAGGGCTTTCCTACGCCGGTATTAACCAGGGTCAGGTTCAAAGGGTTTCTCTCAGCCTTATTCCT
>CAIVAH010000047.1 GCA_903903765.1 uncultured Methylococcaceae bacterium | reverse complement strand
TTTTAAATAAGTACCTTCTTCAACGCGGTACTGTTTACCACCTGTTTGAATTACCGCATACATCTGAGCAAGCTCCATCAAGCATTAATCTATTAAAATTTAATCGACAATTATATTTTTAAAAACAGCCCTAGTCAATCAAAATTAACTTTTAAAACATAATACCAAAAAAACATCCAAAACATTTAAACGTGACAGCATATTTTTAAAGGCATAGGCAGTTAGCTTTTTATTAAGCTATAATGCCGCCCTATATAGATGCATTTAATAGTGCATCATTAATAAAGACAATAATACTCTATAGGCTGGCTTTAAATCAATGTCATTGCAATCACAACAAGACCCGAACATTCAGGCACCAATTGATTTCAATTTAATCAAGAATTTAACAGCAAACGAAGCCAAAGCTGTTGATCAACTCATTATTGATGAATTAAGCTCAGACGTAGTATTAATTAACCAAATGGGGCATTATATTGTCGGAAATGGTGGTAAAAGATTACGCCCTATGTTGTTATTACTTGCCGCCAAAGCCTTAGGGAATGTTACCGAAAATCATCTCATATTAGCCGCCGTTATTGAATTTATCCACACAGCAACCTTATTACATGATGACGTTGTGGATGAATCAGACTTAAGACGCGGCAAAGAATCAGCTAATGTGGTATGGGGTAATGCCGCCACAGTTTTAGTTGGGGATTACCTGTATTCAAGCGCCTTTGAAATGATGGTCAGAACTGGCAATATGCGTGTAATGGAAATTTTATCCAAAACCACGACAGCAATTGCGGAAGGTGAAGTACTCCAATTATTAAACTGCAACAATCCAGAAACCACAGAAAGGAAATACCTAGAAGTTATTGCTAGAAAAACGGCTATTTTATTTAGTGCGGCCACTCGTTTAAGTGGCGTCATCATAGGTGCAAGCGCAGAAATAGAAGAAGGACTAGCTCAATACGGGCAGCACTTAGGCATTGCCTTTCAATTAATCGACGACGTGCTTGATTACAAATCCAGCCCAGAAGATTTAGGCAAAAACCTAGGGGATGATTTAGCAGAAGGCAAACCGACCCTACCCTTAATCTATGCCATTCAAAACGGCTCTATAGCAGAAGCAAACATTATTGTTGAAGCCATAAAAAACGGTAATCGTGAGGCTTTTAATGAAATCTACAACATCGTCCAAAAGACACAAGCGATTGCTTACACAGAGCAACGCGCAGACGAAGAAGCCGAAAAAGCCATTAATGCTTTAAATGTGTTGCCAGCTTCAGAATACAAAGACGCCCTCATTTTACTCGCTAAATTCTCCGTTCAACGCAACTACTAATCAAAACCTATGACGACTTGGCGCTTATCAACAACTGAACAAACATCAGCGATAGAAATTGAAACCTGGACCAAAGACAATCTCACGCTTACCTTAGAAACCGTTTGGGACAGTGGTTCTGCATTAATAGAATCTTCCACAAAGCCCAATATTGATCTTGCCAATGCCGAAGGTATTGATGTATATGTAGTTGAATATCCATTAGAAATAGAAGAACTGTCTGAAGGTGAAACTCAAATCATTTACCCAGACGAAATATCTATTACCGAAGAAGATCGCTTAAATGATTTAATCGAGGCCTCTGACGATACTGATGTTTTAGAAACAGAAGGTTGGGAACTTGAAGACCACGAACTCTATTTTCATGGCGCTTTAAAATTAGAAGCCGTTAACTCATAACGGCCTTCCGAGTGCTACGTCGAATAATATCATCTAAGGGCACCGCATAATCCGGTATAAACGTCTCCATAAAATAACCGACCTCCGGCAATACAGAAGCTTTTAACTTATGCTCCAACTCCTGAGCGGTTATTTTAAATTCATTATTCCCAACTCGTAATTCTGCTAAACATTTTAAATACGCTGACAAGGTATCGGCCGCTTTTATAATTTGATGATGATCTTCAGGCTGAAACTGATCACATAATAAATCTCGGTATGAAGCCTGTAAAGACTCTGGCAAGGATGCCACTAACTCCTGACAAGCTATCGCTTCTATTTGCTGATAAGCCTGAGTGATTGAACTCGAAAAATACTTGATCGGTGTCGGCAAATCTCCCGTTAACACTTCGCTTGCATCATGAAACAGAGCCGCTGTTGCAATCGCATTTGCATCAACCTGACCCTGATAAAATTGATTTCTAATTAAAGCCAAGGCATGCGCAATAACCGCTACCTCCCAGCTATGCTCCATCACATTTTCTGGCCCGCAGTACGCATAATACCCCAACGCCTTATCCACCTTAATCGAGATAAATACGCATAAAACTGACTGGGTTGATTAACAAGCTTGTTCATATTCCACGCCAAATAATACCAATAAGCGGATAGCATACAAAACCATTACGACAGAATACGACGCTTGATAAAACGAATGCTAGATTAACGCAACCGAAACTAAGTATGATGTAGACAATCCAATACCCAGCATTAATTATGCATAGTTTATAACAAACCATCTTATATCAAAGTTAACATTAGATTATTTGCGACTAATACAGCATAGTTATATTTAAACATAAGATTATGTAGATTAGATACTCTAGTATCTAGAACTAATAAAGCATAGTTTTTTATAAATACTGCATTATTTATTCTAGACATAAGATGATTTGTTGTAGACACATTATTGCTTGATACAACTACACTAGCAAAACAAAAGTTAATTATTGTATTATAATTAGATAGTTACCCAGTCAATCTATCACTTCCTATAAGATTATTCTTAACGCACCTCTAAGGACATAAAATGGCCATTAAATTAGGCACAAAGCAAAACGATACACTATTAGGCACTGCTGGAAGAGACACCCTTTATGGACTTATTGGCAACGACTTATTAAGTGCTGGCACAGGAAACGACATGTTATCAGGTGGAGATGGCATTGATACCTTAATTGGCGGCACAGGCTGGGATACTCTACATGGCGGGGCAGGTAACGATGTTTTTAAGTTCACAAGCCTTATGGAAATAAGGGACGACATTATTGTTGACTTTACTTCAGCAGACAAAATTGATTTATCTTCAATTTCAGTGACTAATAGACATTTTATTGGTAATCGTGAGTTTACTGGCACTCCAGGGGAAATCAAATACAGTGAAACTTATACCGGCTTATTTCATGGCAATGATGGTTTACACTATGACCCTTCCTCTCTTAAAGATGCTTATCTAAATACTGATATTGATGGTGATGGTACTGCCGATATAACTCTTAAAATACTAAAGGGTAGTAAATTTAACTTAGAAGAAAAGATCTCCAATTCTGGCATTCTTATCCTTGCAAAGAATCAAATGGTAAAAGGCTCTTCTTTAACTGACACTTTATTAGGTGGTAATGGCTACGATACCATTAATGGTTTAGCTGGTAATGATAGCATTATCGGTGGCGCTGGAAATGATCAACTACTGGGTGGAGATGGTAACGATAACTTAGTGGGTGGGTTAGGTAGTGATACATTAACGGGTGGAGTCGGCAAAGACATTTTTCAGTTTTCTGAATCTGAAGAGTTCACATCAGCATCCTATTTTGAGCATCAGGAAACTATCACTGACTTTACCGCCGATGATCAACTTGTTTTTGCTATACCAGGGATTAGTTATATTGGAGATAGTCCTTTTTCTGGCATACCGGGCGAGTACCGTTACCAAGTTGTTTATAATACAACGGAGGGGGCGCTAGAGTTTGACTTTGATGGCAATGGTTCTGCCGACCTAGAATCGACTATCAAAATTTCATCAAATATATTAAGAGAATCCTCGCCGGGATCGAATCGCTTAATTATTGCAAAAAACTTAAGTGCAACCGGCACTATTGGTAACGACACTCTCAAAGGTGGTTTTGGAAATGACACTATTAATGGTGGTTTTGGAAACGATACTATGAATGGCCTTAGTGGACAAGATAGCCTCAATGGCGGAGAAGGCAACGACCTTATAAATGGCGGGAGTGGCAATGACCAGATTTTTGGTGACGCCGGAGATGACATACTGATTGGGGGATTAGGCGCAGACTATCTGACAGGCGGAGCCGGGCACGATATTTTTAAATATTACGCTATTAATGAAATAAGCACGGGAGATCAAGATTCAACAGGAGATTTCCTAGAAAAAGATTCTATAGCTGATTTTGGAATTGGAGACAAAATAGACTTATCTACCCTAGATGCCAATTCAACAGTAGCCGGAAACCAAGCATTCAGTTTTATTGGTAACAGCGGTTTCACGGGCATTTCTGGTCAATTAAAGATTGGTAACATATTCATCCCTGCGATTTATGGTGATATCAATGGCGATAGCCAGCCAGACTTCCAAATACAAATAACCGCATTAGCACCGTTAACTCAAACTGACTTTATATTGTAAAAAGGTTAATTTGAAACTACTATTTACTGGGTACGTTTTCAGTTCATAAATGAAAACAGCATGTTACTAAAACAAAAAAAACCGGATCCATTAATGGATCCGGTTTTTTATTTAGCCCAAATAATAATACCTAAATACTATCAGCTACTTTCCTATAAGACTTAGATAACCTGAGTTTGTAAGTCTGCAACACCAAGCACAATCAAGCTATTGTTATCTAGCATAGGAAACAGATCTACGCTAAACCCTGGATCCACTGGATCGATCATGATAACTGGTTCTACTACTGCAATGGGTTCAACAACCACATCTACAGGTACTGTATCCAAAATAAATATCGGATCTATTGGCATAATAGGACAAATTGCAATTTCTGGATCTATAACCAGTGGATCAGTTATTACAATTGGATCGATACCAAATTCAGGGTCTATTGGCATGATGGTACATATAGGATCGGTTAAATTTTCAGGAACCGACCCATTTTTACCTGCTAGACTTGGATCAACAACCTCGACACCCACTCCAACTTCAACTGAAGGAATTGAACCTGTTATATCTGGATCAAAATATATCCCATCAGTACCTATAAAATAAGGTTTAAGCCATTCAACTGGAATCGCCATTTCAGGAACAGGATCGATAATCAATTTGGGGTCAACAACAATCTCAACATAATCTACTATTACATCTGGATCAGATACCGTTTCTTGGTTATTTTCTGGAACGTAATAAGGATTAATTCTTGATGCTGGAGCGGAAGAAACTTCACTATTATCTACTACAGACGAAGAGACAATGACATCCGTTGAAGTAACACTATCTGTATTAGTTTGAGCAAGATCATTCACATAAATAATATCTTGAGATAATAAACCGACATCTTTAGTCGGTTTTTTAACATCTACAAGACCTGAAGTTAACTGGATATCGAAGTTATTCATTTTAAATGGGTTTACCAAAATTAAACACTAGACTGATGTTAAAGTACTTAAAAAAATAATGTTTGTCAAGCTATTTAAGTGAATCATTCAAGCACATCTCATCTCAACACGCCTTTAGGCGAACTATAATTATCTAACACCTGCACATAATTCGCTCGCTCATACGCACTCGGATCAATGGCGTTTTTCTGACTGACACTGCCTTTTAATTGTTGAATAGATTCATACTCATGCGCGACTAACCAGGCTTGCATATCTGCCAAAATTTGGCTGACTCGCCCTACACCCTGTTGCAATAATACACTACACAAATGCACCACATCCGCACCGGCTAGTAGCGCTTTTATAACCTCTGGCGCGTTATGAAACCCACCGGTTACTGCCAACGACATTTCGGTGCGCCCATATAA
>CAIVAH010000046.1 GCA_903903765.1 uncultured Methylococcaceae bacterium | reverse complement strand
GTACAGTATTCAGTGCCGTCATCTTCTTCCCAGTTTTTCATAAATAAACCGGTTACGTCATGACCTTGTTCTAAAAGCAGAAGAGCGGTAACAGAAGAGTCAACTCCGCCAGACATGCCGACAATTATGTTTTTAGGCATTATTAATATCTAAAAATGATTTTATTAAAGATAAAGGATAGCGTTGACCACTTAAATATTCATCAATACTCAATAAAACTAAAGGGCTACGTAAGCGATGTTGTTGAGCGGCTACTTCATTGCGAGTTAACCAGTGGGTAGCAACAATGCCGGTATCTAAGGCTAGGTCTGGATTATGGTTATGGCAGTCGCCTGTAAAGCAGAATCTTAAAAAAGTGAGTGCTTCTGGATTTCTACGCCATAATTGTACTGAAATGAGTTCTGTAGGTTCAAATTGCCAAGCGGTTTCTTCTATAACTTCGCGTTTAACAGCAGAGATTAGATCTTCATTTTCTTCAAAATGACCGGCGGGTTGGTTAAATTGTAAACCATTCGGAGTTTCTTCTTCTACTAACAAAAACCGCTGATCTCGCTCGATTATAGCAGCTACAGTTACATGCGGTTTCCAAACCATCAATGACTTCCAACTTTAAACAAACAGAATATCTTACTAGATATTAGTTGCTTATGTTGATAAAAATTGAAGTTGACAGATAAATTTTTCGTGCATGTAGGGTTAAGTTAAAAATTGACTATTGGATGGGTTAAATTTCTTGTGTATTTAAGCTTGAATTAAATTACTATTATCACTATTGTAAAAGTTTAGAGTTTTTTGATTTGTTAATATGTCTGATTTTGATCCCTTAAAATATAATGATGATGACTTAGTTGTTCAGGAAGCTAAGCCTAAGTTAAAAAAGCCTCCTCTTTTCAAAGTTATTTTGTTAAATGATGATTTTACGCCCATGGATTTTGTTATTGAAGTCTTAATGGATTTTTTTAATATGTCTGAAGATAAAGCTACTATGGTTATGTTGCAAGTTCATACTCAAGGTATGGGGGTTTGTGGGATTTATTCAAAAGAAGTTGCTGAAACAAAAGTATACATCGTTAATGAGTATTCTAGAGAAAATCAACATCCATTGCTTTGTGCAATGGAAGAAGTATAAATGGAGCGTTTATGTTAAGTAAAGAACTAGAAATAACTTTAAATAAGGCTTTTAAAAACGCTCAAGAAAAGCGGCATGAGTTTATAACGGTTGAGCATTTATTACTGGAGTTGCTGGATAATTCGGCAGCCGAGGTGATCATGAGGGCTTGTGGATGCGATCTTCAAGTTTTATATGATCAACTAATTGAGTATCTAGAAGAAACAATGTCATTAATCCCCTTGGGGGTGCAGCGAGAAACTCAACCAACCTTGGGTTTTCAACGCGTGTTACAGCGTGCTGTCTTTCATGTGCAGGCTTCTGATAAAAAAGAAGTTACTGGGGCTAATTTATTTGTCGCTTTGTTTAGTGAGCAAGATTCACATGCTGTTTATTTATTAAATCAGCAAGATGTATCTCGTTTAGATGTGGTTAATTACTTAGCACATGGTATTTCAAAAACTGAATTTGAGAAAGATACTTCTCATGAGACTGTTACTGAAAGTCATACTACTGAGGTTGATTCGGGTTCTCCTTTGGATAAGTATGCTACTAATTTAAACGAAGAGGCTTCACAAGGTCGAATTGATCCTTTAATAGGTAGAGAGCTTGAGCTTGAACGCACTATTCAAACATTATGTAGACGCCGTAAAAATAACCCTTTATTAGTGGGTGAAGCGGGGGTAGGTAAAACGGCGATTGCTGAAGGTTTAGCAAGAAGAATTGTTGAAGAAGATGTGCCGGAAATTTTGTTGAATTGTGTGATTTATTCTTTGGATTTAGGTGCACTCGTAGCAGGAACTAAATATCGAGGTGATTTTGAGAATCGTCTTAAAGCCTTGATGAATCAGCTTAAGAAAGAACCGGATTCGATATTATTTATAGATGAAATTCATACTATCATTGGTGCTGGATCAACTTCTGGCGGCAACATGGATGCCTCGAATTTAATTAAACCGGCTTTAGCTTCTGGTCAGTTACGTTGTATAGGATCTACTACTTATCAAGAATATCGAGGGGTGTTTGAGAAAGACCATGCCTTGGCGAGGCGTTTTCAGAAAATTGATGTTTTAGAACCATCGGTGGCAGATACCATTTCTATTTTGAAAGGGCTTAAGTCGCGTTTTGAAGAACATCATAATGTTAGTTATTCTGTTGATGCCTTACGGGTAGCTGCCGAGTTATCTGATAGATATATAACTGATAGACATTTGCCAGATAAAGCCATTGATGTGATTGATGAGGCGGGTGCAAAGCAGCGAATGACTACGGAAGCAGAGCGTAAGCAAATTATTGATGTAGCAGAAATAGAAGAGATTGTTTCTAAAATTGCGAGAGTTCCGGCTAAGTCGGTATCATCAAATGATATTGATAAATTAGCTAACCTTGAGAAAAACTTAAAGATGTTGGTATTTGGACAAGATGAAGCCATTTCTGCTTTAGCATCCGCGATTAAGTTGTCACGAGCGGGTTTGCGTGATGCTCAGAAAACTATCGGTTCATTTATTTTTGCTGGCCCAACTGGGGTAGGTAAAACAGAAGTGACTCGTCAGTTAGCGAAAGTATTAGATGTGGAGTTAATTCGTTTTGATATGTCAGAGTACATGGAGCGCCACACTGTATCACGATTGATAGGTGCACCTCCAGGTTACGTGGGTTTTGATCAAGGTGGCTTATTAACTGAGCAAGTCACTAAACATCCTCATGCTGTATTGTTATTAGATGAATTAGAAAAAGCGCACCCTGATGTGTTTAATTTGTTATTACAAGTTATGGATCATGGTTCTTTGACTGATACTAATGGCCGTAAAGTAGATTTTAGAAATATTATTTTGGTAATGACTACCAATGCGGGTGCGGAAGAGGGTAGTAGAGCATCTATGGGCTTTACCCAGCAAGATCATGCTAGTGATAGCATGAAAATGATAGAGAGGGGTTTCTCCCCAGAGTTCCGTAATCGTTTAGATGCCATTATTCAATTTAAACCTTTAGATATTGCTATTGTAGGACATGTGGTCGATAAGTTCATTTTTGAGTTAGAGGCGCTATTAACAGAAAAGCGCGTTACTTTAACTCTAGATGAAAGTGCTCGATTGTGGTTGGCTGAGCATGGTTATGATCCTAAAATGGGGGCGAGACCTATGGCGCGGTTAATTCAAGAAAAAATCAAGAAGCCTTTAGCCAATGATTTGCTGTTTGGCAAACTCGCGCAAGGTGGTCAAGTCCGAATATACATTGATAATGATGATATTGCTTTTGTTATTGAAAGCGCTGAATTAGAAGTGTCTGAGGCTAACTCTTGAAATAGTAATAATGCGATGTATGCGCTTCAATCTTTTATAGAAGGTTGTTAGCGCATACGGAAGGTGATACGACCTTTAGTTAGATCATAGGGTGTCATTTCAACTTTAACGCTATCGCCAGTTAAAATACGAATGTAATGCTTACGCATTTTACCTGAAATATGTGCAGTTACAACATGTCCATTTTCTAATTCAACACGGAACATAGTATTTGGAAGTGTGTCTATGACCTTACCTTCCATTTCAATTTGATCTTCTTTTGCCATCTGTATTTTGTCCCAACAATTAAAACCCTGAATTATAACATAAGCTACTTTATTACAACAGGATAGTGAGGGTAAATGTTTTTTAATTTCCCTTTGTTTGCCAGCGCTTGTTAATTAAAAATTGCAGGGGTTGATAATTAGTCTTATAGTTCATCTTTCTACATTCTTCAATCCAATAGCCTAGGTATAAAAACTCTTTGTTTGATTGAATACAGTTATTTATCTGCCATAACACAGCATAAACTCCTAAACTGTAATTAGAAAATTTAGGCTCAAAAAAAGTATACACAGCAGACCATGCATTTCTAAATTGATCAACCACTGCTATTCCAGCTAATTCGTTATTAATTGAAAATTCAATAAATAGTGTGTCGCACCAAGAAGAACTTAAAAAATTAATATATTCTTCAGGGCTAGTATCCGCCATGGAGCCTTCAGTATGGCGTGCTTGTTGGTAACGTAAATACATCTCGTAATGAGCTTGTTCAAACTTTGCTGGTTTAATGATAGCTTGAGTGTTGATGTGTTTATTAGTACAACGTTGTTGACTGCGATTAGGTTTAAAATCCATAACAGGTATTCGGACAGGAATGCATGCTGAACAATGTTGGCAATAGGGTGTATAAACTTCATCACCACTTCGACGAAAGCCTTGGCCTATGAGTTGCTCGTAGATAGAGTTGTTCATTAGCATGTCTGGGTGAACAAAGGCGGAGTGGCTGACATTTTGTTCCAGATAACTGCAAGGGTGACTTCTGCTTAAAAGCAATGGAATTTGTATCATGCGTTTCGCCACGCAATAGAACGGGCGGGTTGTTCACGATACTGCTTAATCAGGTGATTAAATTCAGTGCGGTCTATCTCAACCGCCCCCAGGCTGGCGAGATGAGTGCTGTGCACTTGGCAGTCGATGAGTTTATAGTCCCAGCTTTTGAGCTTGGCAACCAGTGTGGCAAATGCGACTTTTGACGCGTCAGTCGCGGTATGAAACATAGATTCTCCAAAGAATACTTGGCCAATGGCTACGCCATATAATCCCCCCACTAAAACCCCATCTAACCAAGCCTCTGCAGAATGGGCAACACCTAGCTCATGTAAAGCACTATAAGCGTTTTCTATATCATCAGTAATCCAAGTACCTGACTCTGCTTGTCGTGGCTGTGCACAAGCCCTGATAACTTGTGTAAAGGCTTGGTC
>CAIVAH010000045.1 GCA_903903765.1 uncultured Methylococcaceae bacterium | reverse complement strand
AGACAGGGAATCACGTGAACAACAAATGGTTTTACAAGAAGCTATTACGGCGGGTCTTAAAAGTGGCATCAGTCAACGGACTATGGAAGATCTTTTAGACGAAGCGAAAACTAAATTGGCAGCTTTGAATGCAAATTAAACGCACACAACTTGCCGATGCTGATTTAATAGATCTATATATCTATGGTGCGCTAAAATTTGGCGTGTCAAAGGCAGAAGCCTACTTTCGAGATCTTGAGAAGGCCCAACATTTTTTGGCAGAAAATCCTTTTGTGGTTAATGAGCGCTCAGAATTCAAACCGCCTGTTCGTATTCACCCGCACAAAAGACACTTAATAGTCTATATCGTTGAAGTTGATTTTATTTTGATAGTGAGAGTGTTACATCATCGAATGGATGTGAAATCACATCTTCAATAGCCTCTATTTAACCAATACCAAGCTTTAAACCCCTGTTTGTTATACAGCACATATTATAAGCAGGTGAAAATCATAAAGTGAATGTTGCTTTTTCTGCGCAATAAATTGATAATTAAGTCTTACTCACTGTCTTACCGAGGAATTTATGTCTGTAGCAACCATTAAATTATCCACTAAAGGTCAAATCGTCATACCTAAAGAAATACGGGATGAGTTGTCTTGGCAAGCCGGTACAGAACTCTCTTTGGTGTCTTCATCTGCGGGTGTAATGCTTAAAGCTACACCGAAAAAAACAGGGCGTAAATTGGAAGACTTAATGGGAATGCTTAAATATGATGGCCCCTCTGTGCCTATTGAAGAACTTTGTAAACCTGTTGAATATGGTAGTGATTGGGAAGACACTGAGTATCAAAGTAAATGATAGCTTTTGATACCAACCTTTTAGTTCGCCTTGTGGTCATTGATGAACCAAAGCAGGCCGCGATTGTCCGTAATCTGATAAGTCAACATAGTATATTTATTTCTCGAACTGTTTTGTTAGAAACTGAATGGGTTTTACGCACGGTTTATAAAAATAAACGCACTGATATTCTTAATTTCTTTAGGGCGCTTCTTGAAGTAGATAATACTGAAATTGAAGACTCGGTTGCAGTGTCTCAAGCATTAGACTTTTATGAATTGGGTGCTGATTTTGCTGATTCTTTACATCTTTCCGTATGCGGTTCAGCCCTAATGCATACGTTTGATAAAGGTTTTTGTAAAACTGCACGAGCGGTAGGGATAACACCTGAAATTAATGTGATTCAGTTGAGTTGAAATTTATTTAATTAACAGTCTGTTGGTAAATTTTAAACTGAATGGAAGTAACGTTAAATCGAGAGTAGTGTCTATTTAACCAACACCAATTCTTTCCAATCAGTGGTGTAACGCTGAGAGATACGTTCTGCTTTGGCTTGCCATGATTTATCAAAACCAGTGGCGGCGATGGCTATCTTCTTGGGAAAGCGTTTATTGATCTTATCCATGGTCGCCATTAAGACACTGTTCTCTGTGGGTAAGTCATCATCCTCAAAATCAAATAACTCCAATTGACCTTCCGATGTTTTAGCTTGGATATTACTACGCTGCACACCACACTTTTGATAGTGATAGCCGACACTGTGCTGTGGAGTTGGGAAAGGTGCTGGAGTGTTCCATCTTATTTTTTTTCGTTTTTATTTTTGATTTCGGGTTATCTTATGTCAACGATTATTTTCTGTTAATCAACCTTGTATATTTACCAGTAGATATCTTTTATCATTCTGTTAGTTACATGATTTTTATATACATATTTTAGATATGTTATTAACTTTGAATGTTGTAAATAACATAAAGCTATCAACGGATATCCAATAAAACGCTATTATTACCGCAGGAAGGATAAGGTGCTCGGCTTTAACTACTTGTTTTTTTATAAATAATTTAATTTAGGAATATATCATGTATGCACATCGAACTATTCAGAAGCTTAGTAATTTGCACGTGCAATTTGAGCTACCGCTCGAATTTGCGGGATGCACAGAAGCCGAAATTATCGTGTTACCTCTAGTGGTGTCCTCGGCTAAAGTGACAACTTGGGAAGAGCGTGTATTAGCTGTCGCCGGCACATTAGGTGACGACTTCCCTGATCATATTGATGACTCTGATCTCGGCGAAGATGCGCCTAGAGATTCATTTTAATGAGTCGTTATCTGTTAGATACTAATATTTGTATCGCGTGGTTAAAAAATAATCAAGCTGTTGTGCAGCGCATTATTGAAGCAGGTGAGAATCATATTTATCTTTGTGCGCCTGTTAAAGCGGAGTTATGGTACGGGGCTTGCAAGAGTCAGCGTGTTAATGACAATAAAGCTAATTTAGAATTGCTGTTTAGTTATTTTCCTAGTTTGCCTTTCGATGATCATGCAGCCTTGCATTTTGGAGAGAGCCGTTCACATTTAGCAACACAAGGTACGCCGATTGGACCTTATGATCTACAAATTGTTGCGATTGGTCTTTCACACCAGTTAACTGTGGTGACTAATAACACACGAGAATTTGAACGTGTACCGATGTTAATGTTAGCTGATTGGTTGTCATAACTATTTAACCAATACCAATTCTTTCCAATCAGTGGTGTAACGCTGAGAGATACGTTCTGCTTTGGGTTGCCAAGATTTATCAAAACCGGTGGCGGCAATGGCTATCTTCTTGGGAAAACGTTTATTGACCTTATCCTTTACGTGATTGGGTGCAAAAGCAGATTCAAGAGGGCAGTTATTCAAGTACTAGTGATTATGTCAGAGACCTTATTCGTCGAGACAGGGAATCACGTGAACAACAAATGGTTTTACAAGAAGCTATTACGGCGGGTCTT
>CAIVAH010000044.1 GCA_903903765.1 uncultured Methylococcaceae bacterium | reverse complement strand
GCGAGCTGCTACATCACCTAATGCGGGATTACCTTCATGGATATCTGACATTGTTGATTCCTATCGTTATTTAATTAAATGGACTGATTTTTATTCCAATCTCCAGATTGGAATATTTTTTGGAAGTGAGATCTTCCTATAATTGAAAGCTGGAGCTTCCGTAAACTTAATGACTGATATTTATCAAAAGTTTAAATACCACCGCCATCATTAAACATTTCACTACGCACATAGGCCTGGGAAATATTACTATTAGGCGGCACACTATGGGTTAACCAAACATTACCCCCGATAGTTGTCCCCTTACCTATAGTAATTCGACCCAATATCGTCGCGCCCGCATAAATAACTACGTCATCCTCAACAATAGGATGTCTAGCATTACCTTTTACCAAAACCCCTTTACTGTCTTTTTCAAAACGCTTAGCACCTAAAGTGACTGCTTGATAGACTCGCACCCGTTTACCGATAATAGCGGTTTCACCAATCACTACACCCGTACCATGATCAATAAAAAAACTTTCATCGATTCTGGCCCCTGGATGAATGTCAATCCCTGTGGCTGAATGCGCAATTTCTGAAATAATACGCGCGACTAAAGGCGCACCTAATTGATAAAGTACATGTGCTAAACGATGATGAATAATGGCAGTAATACCAGGGTAGCAAACTAACACTTCATCAGGACTTCTTGCGGCAGGATCACCCTCATAAGCCGCCTGAATATCAGTATCAAGTAGTTTTCTAATAACCGGTAATTGCGCAGCAAATTGCCGCGCTATACTAATAGCTTGTTCATCATCAGCATCATCTACACCTTGTAAGCCATAGACAAATTGCAATTCACGACTAATTTGTTTATAAAGTTTACGCAATAAATTCTCTAAAGTATGACCCACAAAGTAATCGATACCCTCATCATTTAAATCTGGCAATCCCAAACGGTTAGGGAATAAAACGGCGCCTAAGCCTTCTAAAATTAACTGTAACTCTTTTCGAGAAGGTAATTTAGGCGGACGATTCAATAAACTTCTGGTTTCTAATGAATGTAAACGTAATTCTCTTAATTGGGCTACTAGGTTATCAATACCCCAATCGTAGTTATCGTTTAAAGGGTGATAATCGTTCATGCAGCAAATCCACTCGCATCAAAAATACCCTCAAAAAGTGGTGAGCTTAAATAGCGCTCTCCAGAATCAGGTAACACCACTACAATTGTTTTACCGGCATTTTCTGGGCGTTGCGCAATACGATTTGCCACGGCAACGGCGGCCCCACAGGAAATACCCGCTAAGATACCTTCTTCTCTAGCCAGTCTTCTTGCATATTCGATTGCTTCTTCATTAGTCACTTGTTGCACTTCATCAATCAAGGAAAGATCTAGATTATCAGGAATAAAACCTGCACCAATACCCTGTATTTTATGTGGACCAGGTTTCAATGGTTGGCCCGCACGATACTGACTAATCACTGGGCTTGCAGCTGGCTCTACAGCAATTGATTGAATAGCTTTACCTCGAGTCTGTTTAATGTATCTTGATACGCCAGTAATAGTACCACCTGTACCTACACCAGAGACTAAGATATCAATTTGACCATCCGTATCTTCCCAAATTTCTGGCCCTGTAGTAACCTCATGAATAGCCGGATTGGCCGGATTCTTAAATTGTTGCAACAACACGTAACGATCTGGATCGGATGCAGCAATTTCTTCTGCTTTAGCAATAGCGCCACTCATGCCTTTTGCCCCTTCTGTTAAAATCAATTTTGCACCATAAGCGATCAATAATTTTCTACGCTCAAGACTCATTGTTTCTGGCATGGTCAAAGTTAAGTGCACGCCTATTGCGGCGGCCACAAAGGCTAAAGCGATTCCAGTATTACCACTAGTCGGCTCAACCAATTCTTTACCCGACCCAAGTAAACCCCGCTTCTGTGCATCCCACACCATCGCGGCACCTATTCGACATTTAACTGAATAAGCCGGATTTCGGCCTTCAATTTTCGCCAATACTGTTACCGGAGCCTCATCGATAATGCGATTAAGCCGAACTAAAGGAGTTCTGCCAATAGAATGAGAATTGTCTGTATACCAATTTGCCATAATAATACCTAAAGTGTGCTAGTTTGGAAGGTAGCGAAATTTAGCCAAAAAAAAACCAGCTACCCTTAGGATTCGCTGGCTTCCGGTTGTCCGGTCAGTTTGCTTGATTTTTTTAAAGTACTCTACACGTTATGACCCTAAAGCACACGCAATGCCAAAGTGCAACCATCTGTATATTATATACATTTTAATAAAATAAACCAACAAAACTGTTGACAAATGAACATGAGGTGTTTATTTGGTGCTGATATCCCAGCAATATTGCCTAGTCTTATTATTGAACCCTTAATTTTTAGTGAGCAATCGAAAATAAGTTATAAATTTTGCGGTTTATATCTGGCATCAATCATGCTTTAAATTACAACGAACTAAACTTTAAAAGCTGAAGTGCCATGAAATCAATTTGGGAAAACTATAAAACTGACGTTGCATACGATGAATTGATGTATTCTGAGTTTCAATCTCGTCCGGTGAGCCATCAATTATGTCGATACCTAGATTCTCTAAACAAAGAAGATATCGATAAACGAAAGACCGCTGCTGAACTAGCTATTATGGAAATGGGCATTAGTTTTACAGTTTACAGTGATGAAGGAAACATAGATAGGGCGTGGCCTTTCGATATTATCCCTCGCATAATTGATGCTCGGGAATGGCGCATTATAGAAAAGGGTTTAAAACAACGTTTAACCGCTTTAAACTGTTTCATCAGTGATGTGTATGGAGAGCAAGCCTTTATTAAAGATGGAAAAATGCCTGGCGAAATAGTGAACAGTTCTAAGAACTTTCGCAAAGAATGCGTAGGCATGAAACCAAAACACAATGTATGGGCTAACATCTGCGGCACTGATTTGGTGCGCGATAAAGACGGTATTATGTATGTACTTGAAGACAATTTAAGAGTCCCTTCGGGAGTTTCTTACATGCTTGAAAATCGTATCATTACTAAACGTGTTTTTCCTGAGTTATTTCAAGATATTGATATTCTTCCTATTGACGACTATCCAACGCATTTACATGACATGCTCACTTCAATTGCACCGCACCAAAATGGGCAAATTAATTGCGCTGTGCTCACACCTGGCATATACAATTCCGCCTATTTTGAACACGCCTATTTAGCTCAACAAATGGGTGCTCAATTAGTCGAAGGTAATGATCTAGTTGTTAACGATGATGACTGCGTCTACATGAAAACCATTCGAGGTCTTGAAAAAGTTGATGTCATTTATCGTCGAATTGATGATGATTTTCTTGATCCTGAAGTCTTCCGTAAAGACTCAACTTTAGGTGTAAAAGGTTTAATGAGGGCGTGGAAAGCTGGCAATGTTGCCTTAGCTAATGCACCAGGTGCTGGGGTCGCCGATGACAAAGTTGTCTATGCTTATGTACCAGAAATGATACGTTATTTTTTGAATGAAGAACCCATATTACCTAATGTCCCCACTTATCTATGTAGCAATCCTGATCATCTTGAATATGTATTAGAACATCTTGCAGAGCTTGTGGTAAAACCAGCAAACGAATCAGGTGGTTATGGTATGTTAGTAGGGCCACATGCTACGACCAAAGAGGTAGAAAGTTTTAGAGAAATAATTCAAAAAGACCCTCGAAACTATATAGCTCAACCCACCTTATCAATATCTACCGCACCAACATTGTGCAAAAGCAAATTAGAACCCCGACATATTGATTTGCGCCCCTTTATTCTGCAAGGTCAAGATACCTTTGTAACAGCTGGTGGCCTTACCCGAGTGGCCTTAAAAAAAGGTTCGTTAGTGGTCAATTCTTCTCAAGGTGGTGGAAGTAAAGATACTTGGATTATTAACATGGAGGATAAATAATGTTATCACGCTCAGCTGAACGTATTTATTGGCTTGCCCGATATATAGAACGCACAGAAAACATAGCTAGACTTGTTAATGTACACATGAACTTACTCATGGACTTGCCTAAGGGTGTGGAAATGAGCTGGCGCCAGTTAATTTTGATTAACGCCTCCGAACAAATATTTTATGAAAAATATAATGTAGCCAACGAACGCAATATCACCCGATTTTTATTAGCTGATGACACATACCAAGGCTCACTTTTATCCTCTTTAACTGCCGCAAGAGAAAACATACGCACATCCAGGGACTTGTTACCAGATGAAGCTTGGGAGCAGGTTAATGAAATGCATTTATTTGCTAAAAAGAATTTAGAAACCGTTGCTAATAGACGACATAGAGTAATATTTCTTAATGAAATATTAAAAGGCTGCCAACGTTTTACAGGCCTATTATCTGGCTATATGAGTCATAATGACCCTTATGCTTTTATTCGTTTAGGTAGAAATATTGAACGTGCTGATATGACGAGTCGAATATTAGATTTGGCATCTTTACTTCTATCCGAATCTCGAAGTGATGAGGTTCGCCAATATGAAACTATTTTGTGGATGAATGTATTAAAGGCTTTAAATGCTTTATTAATGTATCGTCAACAGAAGCATAGTCGTGTCAATGGAGATGATGTACTTAACTTTCTACTAAAAGATCAGAACCTACCCCGTTCTATAAGTTGCTGTATATCTGAAATATCTGAATGTATTACAAAACTACCAAACAACGGAGATATACCTACAAAAATTTCTGAGCTACAAAATTACGCACAAACCATAAATACAAAAGAAACAACTCAAGCGCAATTAAGAGGCATACTTGATGACTTACAAAACAAACTAGGTGGACTACACAACGAAATCACAAATAAATGGTTTCTGATTATAACTGAATAATATTCATCTCCTGATGAGTGAAGTTAACGCTTCACTCATCAGGTAAAACCGATTACAAAGTTTATAAAA
The DNA here is from genome assembly GCA_903903765.1 of uncultured Methylococcaceae bacterium. Lineage (GTDB taxonomy): Bacteria > Pseudomonadota > Gammaproteobacteria > Methylococcales > Methylomonadaceae > Methylobacter_C. The sequence continues at coordinate 8,867 of CAIVAH010000044.1, read as the reverse complement.
CCCTGCGCATAACCTTATGAGACCTTTTGTCTATGTTTGGTAACGCTGAAATTGCTTCACGTAATTTAGTTTCCCAACTACGTCTGAGTTGCAACATATAATCATCGTCATCATCGAAGCAATAGTACTCCTCAAAAGTATGACTATCTTTACGATAAATTAGCATTTCAACTGGCGCTCCTACGCTCGCATTACTACGAATGGTCGAATCCATAGACACTAAACAACAGCGCGCGGCTTCATCAATTGGAGTATTCAATTTAAGAAACCGATCCAAAATAGGTTTACCATATTTACTCTCACCGATTTGTAAAAATGGTGTATTTGCAGAGGTTGTAATGCTATTACCTTCCGCATAAACCATGTATGCAGCAGCAGGTTGATCATCAATTTGTCCGGCGATAATAAAACTAGCCGTTGGATTAAAAGCTGACTGCCCTTTATCTGTTTTATGTTGTTTTTGCTTTTCTACACTGACATGTCCCAAATAATCAGCTGCTTCAAATAAGCTTTCTACATTGTTGAGATTTATTTCAACATCTTTAATTTTATCGCGATGTAATTGCTCTAATACGGCTTGTGTTGTTGCAAGATTACCCGCACTCAACAATACAATGTTACGATCACTTGAAGTATCAAAAGCGTGCATTTTGCCATGAGTACTCACATTATCAATGCCAGCATTGGTTCTGGAATCAGAAACCAAAATTAACCCTTCGTCTATAGACGCTGCAATACAATAAGTCATAATTATTTAAATGATAAAAATTTTTTAATATGCTAATTATCCAGTAAATCGACTCGAACGTCCATCTCGTTTAACATACAACCAGAACCAAATTGATGAAAAATAGAAACATCTGCAGCATCTCTTCCAAACGCTACAATAACCCTACCACCTATTAAATCAGACTGAGTTGGATCAAATGTATACCACTTACCACCAACATAAGCCTCAAACCACGCATGTAAATCCATGGGTTGAAGATTATATAAATAGCCTACGACTAATCGTGTAGGAATACTAATACTGCGACACAATGCTATTGCAACTTGAGCTAAATCTCTGCACACACCCTGTCCACGCTGATGAACCTCTATAGCTGATAACGGATATTCACTGGATCCAGGCACATATTCAATAAATTCTCGCACCCATTCATTGATCTTACTCACTTGATCATACCCAGGCAACGCGGCTTTTGTTATATCTCTTGCCAAATCTCCGAAACGATCTGATTCACAATATCGACTGGGTAATAAAAAAGGCAACACATAATTTGGCAAATCTTGTATCTCAACAAAATGCGCGCCCGAAGCAAAATCAACTTTATCTGCAACAATTACATCGGTTGAGGTATAAATTAAAAAATTACCTACTGGTGCCATTAATCGCTGCAATGAATTACCAAAGCTATCTGTACTTTCAAGCATCGGTATTACAGGCCTAACCACATAAACTTCACGGTTAATCCACTGCTGTATGCCTCGATACGGCCTAAGCATTAAAATTAACACACTGGCTTCAATCACTTGAAAACGCAGACTGCAACTGACTCTTAATTTCATATCAGTAAAATGGTTGAGAATAATTTTTAAATCACTAGTGATTCAAATTGCTTATAAGCATGATTTAACCAAATCTTAACTCGTTGTCTTTCTAACAAACCTAAAGCATCAAGACTTTGATTATCTTTATTTTTTGCCGCCCAAAAACTGTAACTATTACCATCTATTTTAGTCATTACAGTTGCATGCAACCGTTTTAACGTCATTACTTGTGCATTAAAAGCCAAAGCTCTTTCCTTAACGCCAGAAAACTCTAGTATATTAAAGTGTTCATCACGCAATTGATTTTGCACTAACACATAATTAAATCGAGAACCAAACTGTGTTAATAATTTATTAAGTAGATCAACAGAATCTTTACCTGAATCCATCACATTCCAGTAATAAATTTTGATATCTAATTCTTCTGCTAATTCCAAAACCCCAGAATCATCAATCCATTTTGCAAGTGCTTGATGGGTTTGAGCTGCAAGATCAACTAAAACACGTTGATAAGGATTTTCAGCCGCCACCTCTATAATTGCATCTAAACTTTGATAACTATCTATAATTGTGGGCGACGCATAATCTGAATAAAACCTCAGTAATGAACCATGTGATCTATCGGTATCAAATCCCACAAAAGGTATTTCGTTATCTATCATGTATTGGGCTAATAAGCGCGCCACTACTGATTTACCGACACCACCTTTTTCCCCACCTATCATATGTATTGTAGCCATCTTGCCTCCTCTAAACTAAAAAACTATAAAATTCTTCGCACTTATGTCAACCTTAAAACGTCAACAGAAACAGACAAGGTATGCTGCCCCCCCCCAAACGCTATGCCCTTAAGAGGTGTTACATCCGAAAAATCTCGCCCCCATGCCAAGGTAATATGTTGATCATATGGAACTTTATTATTTGTAGGATCAAAATCCATCCAACCTATTGCAGGAATATAAACTGAAAACCATGCATGTGAAGCATCAGCCCCCACTAAACGAGGCTTACCTTGCTCAGGCATTGTCTCAACATAACCGCTTACGTATCTAGCTGCTATCCCAAAAGAACGTAAACAAGCTATTGCTAAATGCGCAAAATCTTGACATACACCACGTCTAAAACGCAGGACGTCAATTAACGGGGTTGCTATCGTAGTAAAAGTCGGATCATACGTAAAATCTTTATAAATACGCGCCATCAAATCATATACCACATCGATTAAGGCTCTATTAGGTTGAAAAGACAAACATGCATAGTCAGCCAACTCTGGGTTGACAGAAACCATGGGAGAATCTAGTACATATTGTCGAGCATCGAGTATCTCAAATGCATACGCTGTACTTTGACTCTGCGTTTGGGATTGGCTCTGACTTTGGCGCTCAGAAAACTCAGCCTGACTATTCAATGATGAATTTGACTGTAAAATCTGTACCACTTGCTCCCAAGTAATCGAATTGAACAAATCCAAACCATTTTGTTTTGGAAAAATACTCACTTCACTAATTACAGTAACTAATAATTTGGTATGTGGTTTTTGCACTGCAAAGTAAACTACCCTATTACCAAAAAAATCAATCCTCTCATTAAAATCAGTAGGGCTTGGTGTTATCTCAAAATGGCTACTGTCCTCTTGCTGACGCCAGAAGTTACGAGGTAGAAGTCGTGCTTCATTTTGACATAACCCCACTGATTGACTGTAATCATAAAGCGTACTGTGCGTAATACGATATTTCAAAGCTCATCCTCGCTTGTATTAAGCACCATCAACTGAGAAGTTTGTGAATGGCTGAAATAAGCCTCTGCAATCAACTCTGAAGTCTGCCATAACAGGTCTGTTGTATTAGACATTAACTCTTCAAATTTTTGATAAACACCATCATCTTCATTAACTTGTGTTAGTTCCTGCACATTACATAAGCGTAAATCTGTAAAAGCTTTTAAAATTAAACGCTCCTCTGCACTTAACTGACCCTTTCCTTTACTTCTTGGTAACGCGCCAATATGAATACATAATTGCTGCAACTGATAAGCAATTGATCTTGGGTGCGCATCATCTAATAAAAGCAATTCCAAGACTAAAGGTAACTGAATATAAGATCTATAGCGTCTCTGATAAATCGTTAAACTATCAGTTACAACTAAAACGGCCTCTAGAACTTGTGTTTGTAATATATCCTCATGTCGTAAAGCTAACGTAGAGCGTAATAAAGCTATTAATGCTAACGCACGCTCTAATCTACGACCGCTATCTAGCATTAACCAAGACGCTTCACGTGTCATACTTTCACTAGTCAATCCAGTAAAGGCTACGATGCCTGTCATTAAGTCATCTAAATGGTTGGGTAAATGTTCTATATTTAAATCGACATTATTTATTCTTTGCTGCCACCTACGCTGAATATTATCTACACTACGCCAAGTATCTTGTGACCATAAATCTCGAATACTAAAAGCTGCTTGAAAAAAAGCCTGAACATTAGACGTTAAAGTTCCCCTCCGAAAAGCATCTTTAACCAAAGACATTAACTCTATATCGGGTACTTTTATAAATTGCTCATCACATTTTATAAATCCGGGATAAGTTCCTGTAACTTGAGTCAAAGTCCTTAATATAACTTGTAAACATGCCTCATCATGTTGATCCTTAAATTCAAATACTTCTCTATATTTAACTAGAATAACTCGCAATAAACGAGTCACAGCCTCTGTTCTTTCTAAATGCCGCCCTACCCAAAATAGGTTGTCTGCCGCTCTACTTGTTAAAGCATCAGTTTCTGCATCTATTAACTGATTTCGTCTTGGCTGTGTCCACAAACTAACAGGCTTATCCGGCTCTGATGCTAACACCCAAGTATCTTTACTGATACCACCAGCTTGATTAGAAACTATAAAGTTGTCTTTTTGCCGTGCAACTCGAGTTAACCCCCCCGGCATTACTTTGTAGTCGTTACCACTCGCTACCACAAAAGTTCTTAACAAAGCATTTCGAGCCTCTATTTTGTTATCAATAAAAGCAGGTAAGGTAGAGAAACTCACTTGCTCTTGACCAATAAACAAATGTGGCTTAGCAATGATTTGACCGCGTAAATTTTCTTTTTCTTTATTACTTAAACTGCCACCAAACACGGCATGATTTCCAAAACCACGATTAATAGGTTTAATCACTAAACTATCTAGATGTTGCAATACAAAATCCCTTTCTCTGGACTGGCCACACCACCAAGTTGCTATAGACGGAAGTTTTAATTCATCATTTAAAAAATATCTAGCTAACCTAGGTAAAAAGGCCATAAGTGCTGGGTTTTCTAACACACTACTACCTAAGGGATTTGCTATTGCGACATTACCTCTGCGAACAGCTTCTAACAAACCCGCGACACCAAGTTTTGATTCACTGCGTAACATTAATGGGTCACAAAATGAATCATCTACCCGCCGCAAGATCACATCAACGGCTTGTAAGCCTGATAATGATTTGAGCCAAACCTTGCCATCTCGAACGGTTAAGTCACCACCTTGAACCAAGGTGTATCCTAAATAAGCTGCTAAATAAGCATGCTCAAAATAAGTTTCATTGAGTGGACCAGGTGTCAATATGACTATACGTGGATCTTCTTTTTTATGAGAACCAATATCTACAAGACCTTTATGCAGAGACTTAAAAAAACCAGATAAGCGATGAACTTGAGTCTGCCTAAAAATATCGGGTAACACACGAGTCATTACTGTACGATTTTCTAAAGCATAACCTGAGCCTGATGGCGCCTGTGCTCTATCATCCAAAACCCACATACGGCCATTAGGACCACGTGCAAGGTTAGCCGAATAAATAGTTAAATGACGTTTTTGTTTTTGTAAAGCACCAACGCAAGGATGTAAAAAACCTTCGTGGCTATAAACTAACTCTGGTGGTAATAGCCCTTTTTTTAATAGTGATTGTTTACCATAAATATCTTTTAATATTAAATCGAGTAATTCTGCGCGTTCCTCAAGACCAGACTCAATAATAACCCACTCTTCACTACTAATTAATAGTGGAACAGGATCAAGTCGCCACGGTCTGGTTAAATTTTGTGAATCGCCATAAACATTATAAGTAACACCGTTCTCACGCAATAGGCGTTGAGCCTCTCTTCTGCGCAACTCCAAATTTTCGGTACCCATACTATCCAATGCCGCCATAAAGCGTTCCCAGTAAGGCAACACTTTAACTTTATTAGCGTACATTTCATCATATATACCTAGCTGTGTTGCATAATATTGCGTACCAATATCGTTAGCCAAAGTGTTATTGCGCACCGATTATTCCTTAAACTATTTCGTATCGGGTTATTATCCTTTTACTCGAAATATCCTTAACCCAACTTTTTGAATGTAAGGTTAAAATAGAGCTTTTTTGCATGGACATCGATCAATCAGTTCTTAAGCTGATTTCCTCGTAATGCCGCATTTTTTCTCCTGTATAAATTTGCCGGGGTCTATAAATTGTCACTTGTTCACCATGAATCATTTCACGCCAATGTGCTAACCACCCAGGCATACGCCCAATTGCAAATAAAACTGTAAACATATTAGTTGGAATTCCAGCCGCTCTTAAGATTAAACCTGAATAAAAATCAACATTAGGATATAGCTTACGAGAAATAAAATATTCATCACTGAGTGCAATTTCTTCAATCCGGCGTGCAATATCTAATAGCGGATCATTAATACCTGATTTGTTTAATAATTTATCACAATGCTTCTTTAAAACTTGCGCGCGTGGATCAAAGTTTTTATAAACTCTATGCCCAAAGCCCATTAAACGTTTACCCGATTTTTTGTCTTTCGCTTGGTTAATGAACTCAGTACCATCACCACCTTCGGCGTGAATTTGCTCCAACATTTTAATAACTTCTTGATTTGCTCCACCGTGACGAGGCCCCCAAAGCGCTGCAATACCCGCAGTAATTACCGCGTATACATTAGCCATACTCGATCCAGCAGTTCGAACAGAAGATGTACTACAGTTTTGCTCATGATCAGCATGCAGAATTAAAACCATATCAATGGCCCGAACGATATCCATATCTAATTGATAATCACGTACCGGTGACGAGAACATCATATTCAAGAAGTTACTGGTGTATTTATACTTAATAGAAGGATAAACCAGTGGCTCACCAATTGACTTCTTATAAGAAAAGGCTGCAATAGTACGCACTTGAGAAACTAGATTTGCCACAATTTGTATTTCGGTCTGCTCATCTAAACGATCAGGCACCGGATAAAACGTAGATAAAGAAGCTACCATTGTCGTTAAAATACCCATTGGATGAGAACCACGAGGAAAGCCATTAAAGAAATGGTGCATATCCTCATGAATAATTGAGGATTCATTAAGACGCGTTGAAAACTGTAATAATTTATCGGATGTTGGTAATTCACCATAAAGTAATAAATAAGCAACTTCAACAAACCGTGAGTACTCGGCTAACTCTTCAATGGGATAACCACGGTAACGTAAGATTCCTTTTTCACCGTCAATATAAGTGATTGCACTTTCACAAGCACCCGTATTTCCGTAACCATCATCTAAGGTAACGTAACCTGTTTGGCTTCGTAGCTTTGTAATATCAATGGCTTTCTCACCCTCAATCCCCATGTAAGTGGGCAAAGAATAACTTTGATCATCCAAAGTCAATGTAGCAGGATTTAACAGTTTTAATTTATTACTCATTTAAATTAATCTCCTAGTAATGGGTATTACCACTATCGCATTTTTGACACAATGAAAGTTGGCTTACACTAGTTTAACCCAACTCACCAAAATCTACCGAGTGCGATGACGTAAATCTAATGTAAAAGGATAATCCAAGCTCAACTCTTCAACCGGGGGGGCCATGGCGCTGGGCGCTTTATCACTCACTTTAAAGTTTTGTAAAAACGGTTCATCCGATGCTACATCACGGGTCGTTGCTAATGGTGGCCTGATGATAACACCAGGTGTGTGACCATAATCCCAGAATCGTGTCATTCTGCGAGTTTCTGCCGCATAATCATTAACAGGAAAATCATCGTAACTACGTCCACCAGGATGAGCGACATAATAGGTACAACCACCCACTGATCGTCCATTCCAAGTATCTATCACATCAAAGACTAAAGGCGTATGTGGCGCAATAGTTGGGTGTAATGCTGAAGGTGGTTGCCAGGCGCGATAACGTACACCGGCCACATATTCACCTTTACGGCCTGTATTACGCATAGGGACCCGACGACCATTACATGCAATGACATAACGACCTTCAGTAAAGCCAGTAACAGCTATTTGAACACGCTCTACTGAAGAATCCACATAACGGGCCGTACCTGAACTACTCATTTCTTCACCCAGCACATGCCAAGGCTCAATAGCAAAGCGTAATTCCATATCCATACCATCAATGAGCGTATTACCGTAACGTGGAAATCTAAACTCAAAAAACGGAGCTAACCATCCAAGATCAAAGGCAAAACCTGCGCGCTGCAAATCTTTAGTGACTTGACGCATGTCTTCATGCACATAATGTGGCAACATAAAACGATCATGTAACTCAGTACCCCATCTTACTAAATCGTGTTTATAAGGCTCACGCCAAAACCATGCAATCAATGATCTTAAAAGTACAACTTGCACTAAAGACATTTGCGCATGCGGGGGCATTTCAAATGAACGTAACTCCAAAATACCCAATCGCCCTGTCGAACTATCTGGCGAATATAATTTATCTATACAGAACTCTGATCGGTGCGTATTACCAGTAATATCTGTCAATAAATGTCGCAATAGTCTATCAACTAACCAAGGCGCGGGCACTTCGCCTTCTGGCATTTGTTGAAAAGCAATTTCTAATTCATATAACTTCTCATCACGACCCTCATCAACTCGAGGCGCCTGACTAGTTGGACCAATAAACATACCTGAAAACAAATATGACAAGCCTGGATGATGTTGCCAATAGGTAATCAAACTACGTAACAAATCGGGACGTCGCAACATTGGGCTATCAGCAGGGATTTCCGCACCCATCGTGACGTGGTTACCACCGCCGGTTCCGGTATGCCTTCCATCCTGCATAAATTTTTCAGTACCTAAACGTGATAAATGCGCCTGATCGTAAATAATATTGGTTTTTTCTACTAACTCATCCCATGATTTAGAAGGGTGAATATTAACTTCAATAACGCCTGGATCGGGTGTGACCATTAGACGCTCTATACGATAATCTCTAGGTGGCTCATAGCCTTCTAGAACAACAGGTATTGCTAAGCTTTCTGCTGTGGCTTCTATC
>CAIVAH010000043.1 GCA_903903765.1 uncultured Methylococcaceae bacterium | reverse complement strand
ATTCATAAGGAAAGTCGCGCCAGAGTGGATAATCAGGCTGTAATTGGCGTATGGCTTTAAAAGCCAAGGCTTGTAAACGCCAAGGCTTAAATTGCTGATAATCATAAGCTGAATCTTCAACATGAATTTGCACGCCTGAACAAAGCTGTCCGGCATATTTATGGAAAGTGGGTTCAAACCAACATTCTCTTAAGCGACAGCCTATTAACCATTGGGGAGCCAATTGACGGATAGTTTTGATAATGGCTTTGGCATCAATATCGGGTGCGCCGAACAATTCCAAGGGTCTGGTAGTACCTCGACCTTCGGAAAGCGTAGTGCCTTCTAACATGACAGTGCCGGCATAACAGCGTGTCATCCAAAGATTGGGTGCGTTAGGGCTAGGGTTAACCCAGGTGCGTTCATGTAATGGCCAGCCGAAGCCTGGTGCTGTTTCAGGTTGCCAATCTTGCATAGTAATCACTTGGCAATCCACATCTAGATTTAATGTTTTAATAAACCAGCGGGCTAATTCACCCATGGTTAAGCCATGTCGCATGGGCAGTGCGCCGGCTCCGACAAAGCTTTCCCAACCCGAGCGTAATATTAAGCCTTCAATCGGTCTGCCTGCTGGATTAGGCCTGTCGAGTATCCATACGCTTTTATTGTGTGTAGCCGCAGCTTCTAAGACATATCGTAACGTGGTTATAAAGGTATAAATACGACAACCTAAGTCTTGTAAATCCACTAGTAAGACATCAAAGGTATCCATCATGTCAGCAGTGGGCTTACGTACTTCGCCATACAAACTAAAGACAGGGATACCTAATTCGGGATCCACATAGTCCGCAGACTCAATCATATTGTCTTGTTTATCGCCCCGAAGACCGTGCTGGGGACCAAAGGTGGCAGTCATGTTTAGCTCAGTTAAACTCGCAAGCGCATCTAAACTGTGTGTCAAATCTTGGGTAACCGAAGCAGGATGAGCTAAAAGGGCAAGACGCTTACCCTTAAGAGCTTGTCTTAATTGGGCGTCTTCAAGTAAGCGATCTATACCAAATTTCATGGTTTTAAAGCAGGGTAAAATGTGAAAGGAATGTAGCCTACCCGGAGATGAAAGTTTGGCTGTGCTTCCGGGTGTTTTAAGGCCCAATACGACAATTCATGTTGCTGAGTTTCAAGCACAGCACTTAAACCTATTAACCAAGACTGCTGTGCGCTTAATAATTCTAAATCCGCCATATTTATAACGGCATCAAGTTGATAGTTTGACTGAGATTGGCTGACAGTTATGCTGGGTACCTGTTTAATAACCCATTCGCGCCGCACTCGGTAACAATCAAAAGCATAGGCTGCCCATAAATTTGAGGGCGAAAAATTAAACTCATAATAGCTTTCAGCATCGGTTTGGGCAATAAAGAGTTCAAAACAAGTCTGCTGCCATAAGTTATCACTAGAGCAAGATATTTGTTGCTCTGGAATTAAAAGCTGAGATGTATCTCCAGTTAGTTGATAACTTATTTGTATATGCTCAGCATTCAATTTAATCACGGCTGCCTCTAACTGACAATTCAATGGCGAAGCGGTTTCTGGATGGCAGATAAGTGTTTCTTTTATCATTCGACAATGTAATACGATTATCTAACAATTAATGCCCACCGTTTATCGAAGTGAGCACTAATAACGTCAATATTTATTGAGTTTTGATAGCCTTAGGGGTTTCTGTGCCATCACTTTCAGCCGCATTCTTCATAAAGATCTGTTTTAAACGATTAAAAGCTGACCACAAATTAGTATCCATAATGGTTTCATTACCAATCGATACAATAATGCGTGTCAACTGTGGCATCTTATCTTTAGTTGATGCAATATAAATAGGTTGCACATATAGAACAGTATGTCCCATTGGCATAATAATCATTCTACCCATTTCAACTACTGAACCATATTGACCCCACAAAGTAAATTGAGCTGATATTTCTGGATCTTGTTGAGTTAAGGCTTCAATTTGCGCTGGGCCATTAACTTGAATATCTTTACCAAATTTATAAATAGTAATACTAGGATTGTAACTACCATCACAAACGGTTTTATCCATCGTACCCGCAACACCAATCATACTTAAATTGGTACGGTTAATAGGTGTCATAGGCTCAATTAACACAAACTCTTCTGAATCATTACAATTACCAAAGTCCATCGTTTGATAATAAGGCTCTACAGGCTCGCCTCTTACGTTAGCTTGCGCCAAAGTTTCTGCTTGTTCATAAAATAATTCAGGGCTTTGCTGATGGTATTTTGCATACATTTTCATCTGTAAGCTATACAAATCACGAGGATAACGCAGATGCTGTTTTAAATCGAGCGGCATTTCTGACAGATTTTTAAATAAATGCGGATAGGCATTACTATAGGCATTAACAATAGGATCTGTTGAATCAGCAATATAAAAATCTACATCACCATCATAAGCATCAACCACAATTTTGACTGAATTACGAATGTAATTAAATGTTTCTTTACCATCCAAGAACGCATGCTGAGTTGGTTTTGAGATTGGAAACTTATCCGAAACGGTATAAGCGTCTTGTATCCAATAAAAACGATCTTTGTTGATAACTAAATAAGGGTCTTTATCTAAGCGCAAGAAAGGCGCAAGCTTATGAACTCTCTCGGTAATATTTCGATGAAGTTTGACTTTACTTTCTTTAGTAATATTAGTTGAAAAGAAAATCTTTTCATCTTTAAAATAGAGAGACACTAAGGCTTTTTTAAACAAAGAATGAATTGGGATCCCACCTTCACCATGGTAAGGCAAAGTGACCCCTGGATCAGAACTAGTAATATCTTCTATGTTGAGTTTATTGGGGACTATCGCATAATCATACTGTTCTAATCCGTAATAAATATCAGGCGTGTTAACTTTAAAGCCGACATCAGAATTCATATTCAAATCACGTAAATACCAAACTAACGGTTTATTCGCATCTTGTGCCGCTGGCGTTACCGCTGCACCATAACCATGCGTATATCGTAAATGAATGTTTTCCCAGTTTTGCGCTTCTGGAGGTAACTTAGTTGTATTAGCTTCTCTTGCGGCTAAATTAACTTGACGGGTATGATCCAAAACAAAATAACGGTCTTCATCTACGGATAATATTTTGTAATAAGGTCTGATTTCTTGTAGTTGTTTGTAACTATCAACAATATATTCCCTATCCCATACAGGAATATTTTCAAAACGTTTTTGAGTACCCCAAGTTTCAATGTCCTGAGTAGCATTGAGCTTTATAGAAACATCAATAGTATTAATTTTATTTAAATTATAAGCCGCTAACGTTGCATCAATATTTTGTTGCATAAAGGCTTTGTTACTCGACACCGGATTCGGATTTACGAAATACCGATTGATCGCGTTCGGAATAAAATTAACCGTAGGTAAAGCAATGGCAACGATAAAAAGACTCAATGAAATAAAAAATGGTTTTTTAACACTGTGTTGCGGCGAAAAGATAAGTAAAGCTAAAGAAATGGTTGTTGCGATAAAAGTAATAATTTCTAGCCAAATAATTTTTAAATTATAAAAAATCTCTAAAAATCCAGGCCCATAAAATATTGGCTCATGGGTATCTGTATACAGTAAGCTAAAGCGTTCTAGCATAAAGCCCCAAACGACAAAGCCAACCATAAAGCTAAGTAAAATAGATAAATGTACTTTTACAGCTAGAGGATAGTCTTTATTCTGATTGGGAATAAAAATATGCTCTAGCCAATACAACAAACCTATAGCGGAGAACAGTACGGTAGCAGTTATGAGCAACTCTTTTTGGATAAGCACAAAAATTGGATATGACAGCATGTAAAAGCTTACGTCATTACCATAAACACTCTCTTTAATACTTGAACTATCGCCAAAAAAGAATAGTAAAGCGGTTTCCCATTGATTATAAAAGGGTATAGCGATGAATATAGCTAAAGCCAAAGAAACGGGTGTATACACTTTTGCCGAACCATTCATAAACACATCGGCAAATCGCTGAAATTTAAGGCGACGATCTTCGTTAGAATTAGTTTCAGCAGAGGCAGAAATACCTAAATAGCGCGAAGAAATCCAAAAATGAAAAAAGAAGATAGCAAAGAATAATAATGTAACGCCACCAGACAAGAAGAATTTGTATAAAAGTCTTTGCCAGAAATAGGTTTCTAGTTGTAAAGATTGAAACCACCAGAGATCAACAAACAAATCAAGAAAGATAAAATGGAAAGCAATAAATACAATAATCGCGACAAGTAACAATGCACCTACAATCGCGGGTAAAAACTTCATGTTCCGCATAGTATCCTCAAATAGTTATAAAGGTTAAAGAGGGTGGGGGTTTTGTCGCTATTCTAACACCCAATAGCGTCTTAGTAATGATTTAGACAAGGTAGATTAAGGATCCGAACCATAAAGTAATCGGGCTAGCGCGGCTATCTAAACGGGTTTTGCGCCAAATAAGTGCGACAATTCAAGTAGAAGGCTTTAAAAGCGATTCATGATGGAGCGTAATAGACGAGAATTGGTCAATTTTAATTGACAATATAGAGACTGAATAAGCCTTTTAAAAATTGGCATAGTACCTGCTATTAATACTGTAACACTTGTTCAATCTCCTGTGTGTTGCCACTATGAGGCACTTAACTAAGTTAAGTGCCTTTTTTTTATCTTAATTAAAAGGCAAATCAGCTTGGTCAACATCATCTTCAATGCCCGCCTGTTGGTTAATGTGTTTTGGCAAACTTTTCTTTACCTTAACCCCTAGCTCTACAAAGCTATTTGCTTGGCGGATTAAATTTCCATTGCCATGAGTTAGTTTATTCATCACTCCTTCATAAGTACCTTGAACAGTCATTAGTTGTTTGCCTAATTTATCTAATTCTTCTACAAAACCACGAATTTTGTCATAAACCACACCTGCTTTATCAGCGATTAGTTTGGCATTTTCATTTTGTCTTTCATACCGCCAGATGTTTTCAATGGTGCGTAAAGTTGCCAATAAAGTGGTCGGGGTAACTACGACAATATTGTGTTCAAATGCATCAGTAAATAAGCGCTCATCGGCTTGGAAGGCCGCAATAAAGGCGGCCTCTATGGGCATAAATAACAACACAAAATCCAGTGAATGTAAGCCTTTTAATGCAGAGTAATCTTTCGCGCTTAAACCTTTAATATGGTTACGGACTGCATCTGTGTGTTGTTTTAAATAGAGCGGACGCGCACTATCATCTTCAGTCGCGCAGTATTGTTCATAGGCAATTAAAGACACTTTGGAATCAATAATTATGTCTTTATCTTCTGGCAGATGCACGATGACATCAGGTTTGAAGAGCCTATTATTTTCATCTCTAAAAGAGCCTTGCGTATCATATTCAATACCTTTACGAAGGCCAGAGCGCTCTAGAACCGTTTCTAAAATCAGCTCCCCCCAATTACCTTGAGTTTTTTTGTCGCCTTTTAAGGCTCTGGTAAGATTTAAGGCCTCTTTATTCATTTGTGCAGTTTCGTTTCTGAGCAATTTAATTTGTTCAGTTAAAGAAACTCGATCTTTATTTTCGTTATCGTAAACAGTTTCAATGCGTTGTTTAAACTCACCTAATTGTTCTCGCAAAGGCCTAACAATATGATCTAAACTAGTTTTATTATGCTCAGTGAATTGACGATTACGTTCTTCAAAAATTTTACCCGCTAGATTTTCAAATTGAGTACTAAGTCGAGCTTCTGCATCTTTTAAAAAAGCTAATTTTTCTTCCGCATTTTTGAGCTGTTCATGCCTACGAGTTTCCAATTCAACAATAGTACTTTTGGCTTCAAGATAAAGTTGTTGCACCGCTTTATAATCTGCATCTTGCTGATAATATTGCTTGAGTTTTTCTTCAGAAACGGCCAACTGCATTCTTTGTAAAGATATTTTTGCTTTATCACGCAGATTTAACACCCGCATCGCTATGACACCGATCAATAGTCCACCTATACCCCAAACAAGCTCTGGTGCCATAGCGAATAATGTCATCGGATATTTTTACAAGTTGTTAAAGACAACTTCAGCAATATCCAAAGTTTCTTCTAAAGCCGTATCCGTATGTGCTGCAGATACAAAACCAGCTTCAAATGCTGATGGCGCCAAATAAACACCAGCGTCTAACATAGCATGGAAGAACTGCTTGAATAACGCTTGATCACATTGCATAACTTGTGCAAAGCTTGTTATTTGCGGTTCTGCGCTAAAGAATAGGCCGAACATGCCCCCCACTTGATTAGTGCTTAAAGCAATGCCCGCTTTTTGTGCGCGATCTTTTAAACCCGTAGTTAACTTTGTGGTTTTTAAATTTAAGCTTTCATAAAAACCCGGCTGAGCAATTAACTCTAAGGTTTTTAAGCCCGCGGCCATAGCGACTGGATTACCAGACAAAGTGCCAGCTTGATAAACCGGACCGAGAGGAGCGAGACGCTCCATAATATAGCGCTTGCCGCCAAACGCTCCTACTGGCATACCGCCACCAATAATTTTCCCTAAAGTTGTTAGATCTGGCTGGATATTAAATAACCCTTGAGCACTATGTAAAGCTACCCTAAAACCAGTCATAACCTCGTCAAAAATTAATATACTGCCGTACTGATCACATACCTTGCGTAATGTTTCTAAAAATCCAGGCACAGGAGGAATACAGTTCATATTACCAGCTACAGGTTCTACAATAATCCCCGCGATTTCCTCACCAATTTCAGCAAACAGTTGTTTAACCCCTGTTACATCATTAAAAGTTAGGGTAATAGTATCGGCGGCAAGAGAAGCAGGAACACCCGGTGAGCTAGGTACGCCAAATGTTAAAGCGCCTGAGCCCGCTTTAACTAAAAGAGAATCTGAGTGCCCATGGTAACAACCTTCAAATTTAACGATCTTATCACGGCCCGTATATCCTCTTGCTAAACGAATGGCACTCATCGTTGCTTCAGTGCCAGAGCTAACCATTCTAACTAAATCGCACGAAGGGACAAGCTCACAGACGCGTTGAGCCATAATGGTTTCAATTTCAGTGGGTGCACCAAAACTTAAGCCTTTTTCTGCAGCGACTTTAACAGCATTAATGACCTCTGGATGTGCATGACCTAAAACCATCGGCCCCCAAGAACCGACATAATCAATATACTGTTTTCCTGTACTGTCAGTTATGTAAGGGCCAAAGGCATGATCAATAAAAACAGGAGTGCCCCCTACACCTCTAAATGAGCGTACTGGAGAGTTAACTCCACCGGGAATAACTCGTTTAGCGTCAGAAAATAATACAGTTGCTTGGGTCATAATATATATTTTTAAGGTTACAATGAGAGTTGTAAGAATAAGGCAACTTTATCATGATTGAAAGCCATAGGCCGTTCACTTTTGTAAAATTATTATCTTTTCTTGGTGTTTATTTAACTTAAGGATCTGAATATGAAATCGAGAGAACGCCGACACGGACTGGTTCTAGTTAATACAGGTGAAGGCAAAGGTAAATCATCTAGCGCTTTAGGCATGGTGTTCAGGGCTGCAGGATGGGGGATGAAAGTTTGTGTAATTCAATTTATCAAAGGACAGTGGCAAACCGGTGAGCAGAAAGCCGCAGCACGTTTTGATAATATAGAATGGCATGCCTTGGGTGATGGCTTTACTTGGGACACTAAAAATCCAGAACAAGATATTAAAACCACACAAGCCATTTGGGAGCTGTGTAAAGAAAAAATTTGTTCTGGGGAATTTGATGTCGTGTTGTTAGACGAAATCAATTATTGTTGTGGCTATGGCTGGCTTGATGGTCAAGAGATTGCAGATTTTATTCGCAACAAAAAACCAGAATGGAGTCATTTGATTTTAACTGGGCGTAATGCTGCCCCTGAAGTTATTGAGCTTGCGGATACAGTCACTGAAATGACGCTTGTTAAGCATGCTTTTGAGCAAGGTATTAAAGCAGAACAAGGCATTGAGTTTTAAAATATGTCTGTTAAATAAACATTTGTTTTTTGCAATCCTTAAAACTTATTGTATAAGGTAATGTTTAAAAGAACTTACGGCTATCATGACCTGTAGAATTTAAAACGCTTATTATTTTTTGAGAAACATATTTTATGGAAACTTATTTACCTATTATTGATCAATATTATTCTGACTGGTTAGCATGGGCGCTAATAAATCAGATTAACGCAGGTATTTTAGTAGGTGCTGTGTTTTTAATAACGGCAATATTATACAGCTTGAGAATTGGTTTCTTGAAAAGAAAGATTCGTAAAAATGAAAAATTGCACACTGCAAAACAAGCTGAACTATCAGCACAAATTGACATAACCCAGCAAGAATTGAAGTCAGCGCAAGACCAGTTACTTATTAGCACAGAGCAACTGCAACTAGTGCAACAAACGGCTGAATCTGAATCCGAACGCGCTAAAAACCATGAAAGTTTGGTTAATCAACGTAACGAACAAATATCAAATTTAATTCAATCTTTAGCCATTAAATTTGATTTAGGTGAACGCCCTGTCCCTTTGATGGGTGATATTAAAGCTGATGGATTGTGGCAACAGCATGATAGAGTGACTATTTTATTAGCCCATCGTTTACAAACTGAACAGCAAGCAAAGGCACAGTTAGATCAAGCTTATCAGGTTGAAACATTACAGCGTAGGGAATTAGAAGCTTTAAGAGACACTCTACAAACCACCTTAATAACGCAACAAAATGAACTTTCAAAATTAGAACAAGCACTAGAAGATCAAAAATCTATTTTAAAAGCCCAACAAGATAAAGCAGACCAAGCCTTAGCTGAAGCCTTGACTCATAGCCAAGCTGAGTTAGCACGTATTCCTCTATTAGAACAACAACTTCAAGCAAATGCTAATAATAATCAGCAATCCACTCAGTTATTAGCAGCATTAGCAGCTAAAGACCAATTAATCGCAGACTTAGAAAAAAATATACCCGAACCTGTAATAAATATATCACCTGAAATCATTACACCCGAACCAAAGCACGTTTCGCCACCTGTTGATTCCTCTTATGTAGCCCCTGTAACTTTATCGGAACCGGAACCGGCAGAGATTAAAACAGAATCACCCGCGACAACTATTGAATCAGGAACGGGGTTATCTTCAAGATTTAAAGGCTTATTTGCTAAAGGTCCCGAAAAAACAATTGAGATTAAAATAGATTTACCAGAAATAAATCCAATACAAGCTGCTGAAGCAAGCCCCGTTATAATAGAAAAAACTCAACCGGAAGCCATTGTTCAACCAGTAAAAGAAGATAAATCCTTAGGTTTTGGTAAATTAAAAGGTATGTTCGGACGCAGCACCAAAGGAGGAAAAACAACAGAAGCAATTATATCGCCTGAAACGGCTCTCGTTCAGGTCAAGGCTGAAACTACGCCAGATTCAGTTCCTGTTACACCAGCAGTAGTAACTGAACCCATTGTAATTGAGCCCGCACTTGCAGTCGTTAAAGAAAGCGGTGCTGGATTTGCCGATAAATTTAAAGGTTTGCTAGGAAAAAAAGCGCAAGAACTCATCTTACAAGAAACGGTAACAATTACAGAGACGGCTGTTACTGAAATTAAAATAGAGCCAGAAATTACTCCAGAGCCTACTGCAGAAGTCGAGTTGGGCGCTTATATACCAACACCTGAGCAAAACCCGATTAATTTTGTAAAAGATGATATTGCTAAAACAAAAGCGATGATTAGCAGTCTGTTTGGTAAAAAGAAATAATTTCGATAACACGTGATAGAGCAAATCAATGCAATTTTGCCACAAACGCAATGCGGTCAATGTGGCTTTAAGGGGTGCCTACCTTATGCTGAAGCCATTAATACAGGTGCAGCAGATATCAATCAATGTCCGCCAGGTGGTGATGAGGGTATTGCACAATTAGCCAAGTTACTACGTGTTTCAATAAAACCGCTGAATCCAGAATTTGGTGAGCACAAGCCTAAACAAATCGCTATTATTATTGAAGAAGACTGTATCGGTTGCGTTAAATGTATTGCGGCTTGTCCTGTTGATGCCATCTTAGGAGCGGCAAAGTTTATGCATACCGTGATCGCATCTGAATGTACAGGATGTGAACTTTGTGTATCGCCTTGCCCAGTTGATTGTATTGAAATGAGAGTAGTTGAGCCAATTATTGAAACTGAGTTAGACTTTTTTAAAACCCAAAAATATGCGGCGGCTCAAGTAGCTAGGGGCCGTTACGAAGCGAAAAACTTTCGTATAGAAAAAGAAAATAAAGATAAAGCTGAGCGCGCTAAACAAAAAAGATTAGCGCTGCTCGGCTCCAAACCAAGTTTAGCTAACTAAACTCGCGAGTTCATACAGAGGTGGCAAAAGAACCATTTTTGCCATTTGCAATACCATTAAAGCCGCTAAAGGTGATAAATCAATGCCACCTAAATCCGGAATAATGCGTCTAAATACATTAAGTACCGGTTCAGTAATGGTTCTTAATACAGAGTCCGCAGAACTGAATGTCCCCGGATTAACCCAACTTAATAATGCTCTAGCAAAAACACTAAAAACTAATACATTAAGTAGTAAAGAAATTAGCTGCGCAAAAGAAGTAATCGCCAGTGCACCTATATTAATCATGCCACCATCTAAAAGTAGGCGAATTGAAAAGTCAGCCAACATCTGTAATGCCAATATAAGTATTAATGATGCTGTATCAATTTTACCGACAGATGGAATAAAGCGACGTAATAATTTTAGAGGTGGATGGGTTATTTTTACTAAAAATTGTAGAATCGGATTGTAATAGCCTGCACCACCCCATTGTAATAAGAAGCGCAATAACGCCGCTAAAATATACAATGAAAATAAACTATCAATTAAAAATATCAGTGGATCTGTAAAGTATGTTGAGCCCATTAATTATTCTCCGCTGGTTTAGACATTTCGATTGATCGATCTCTAGCCGCATGCAAGGCTTTTGATACTAAATCTATAAAGCCGCCTTCTGCAAATGTTTCAATAGCTCGCTGGGTTGTTCCGCCTGGCGATGTAACTCTTTTACGTAACTCTTCTGGAGATTCTGTTGATTCCAAAGCAATTTTTGCCGCACCTAAGGCAGTTTGCTGTACTAATAAACGAGCTGTATTTGCTGTTAGGCCTAATTCTAAAGCTGCCTTTTCCATAGCTTCCATCAATAGAAAGTAATAAGCTGGACCACTACCAGAAACGGCGGTAACGGCATCTAATTCACTTTCTTGTTCAACCCATAGCGCAATACCCACCGAACGCATAATGCTTTCTGCTAAATCATGTTCAGTAGCGCTTACTTTAGAATTAGCATGTAAAGCAGTAGCACCGGTTAAAACGAGTGCGGGAGTATTAGGCATACAACGTACAATGGCAATATCGGCCCCCAACCATTGGCTTAAGCTAGATTGACTAATACCTGCAGCAATTGAAACAACTAATGATTTGTTTTGTTGTATTAAAGGCCCGATTTTTTCAGCGACTTCTTTTAATATTTGCGGCTTAACTGCTAAAACCACTACATCAACGGCATTGATGATTTCATCGTTATCTGTCGTCGTATTAACATTTAGACTGTTTTCTAAGTTTTTAAGGACGTCTAAATTAATATCTGACACCCAAATACGTTGAGCAGAATGCCCGCTGGCAATTAAACCACTAATCAAACTAGAGGCCATATTGCCTCCACCGATAAAACCAATTTTCTGTGTATTCATCTTAAATAAAGTTAGGTTAAGTTAAACATATTTTAACCTATATAAGGGCAGCGCAATAATTCGCAAGTGTTTTCCTATAAAATGCTTCTTCAAAAGACGCAACTGAAAAACTAATGGCATGATCGAAACCATCTATATAGAAGAAAATATCTTGCAACATCCTCGGGTGTTGGAGATTTCAGCGCGTTTTCCGCAAGCCAACAAAATAACTTGTGGTCGTTATGGTGAAGTTTTTAATCCCAAAGCACAAAACTTTAGATTGCAAAAACAAAAGCCGGCTTTGATATTAGCTGAGAAATATAAGAATTTTACGATGCCTGCTCCATCGGGTTATGGTGTGGGGACTGAGCGTAATTATTATTT
>CAIVAH010000042.1 GCA_903903765.1 uncultured Methylococcaceae bacterium | reverse complement strand
GTTGTCCGCCATGGTTTCAATTTGTTTTTTAGCAATAGGATCTGCAATCGGCAAATGTCTATTTTTAGTCGGTACACAATGATCCATTGTGGCTAAAATACTATGCGGATTGCGAACTTTACGTCCCGATAATTTTAAGCCTTCAAAAGCTTGGGGACTGGTTACTTCATGCATCAAATGGCGATCAACGTAAAGCAAGGGAGCCTGACCAGCCTCGTCAACTACAAGGTGACTGTCCCAAATTTTTTCGTACATGGTCTTTTTCATTGCGTATTCCAAAGCTTGCATACAAGCTCTTAATGAGCGTATGGCGAGTTACAAAGTCTATTCAGCAACATACTAAATAATGCGTAATAGAATATTATCCCTCAAAGTAGGCCTAGTTTGCAATTAAGGCTTATATAATGTAACTATCAGGCGTGTTAAGATGCAAAATGTTAATATACCCGCCCGTAAAATAAGTTTTTGCCCCGTGCGACTTTGCATGGAGCTAAGTCTTATTTAAAATAATCGTTAAGCGCTATCCCTATCAATCGACGAGACATGAATCATGACGACAATAGTAGAACCTAATATTGGCAGCTGGTACAAAGATGTAGAGAACAACTTAACCTTTAAGGTCGTCGCTATTGACGAAAAAGATGAGTCTATTGAGGTCCAATACCTTAATGGTGATATCGGCGAATATGATAATGAGAGTTGGTTTGCTTCTACTTTTGACTATATTGAAGACCCCGAAGATTGGAGTGCCCCTTATGATGATGTTGAATCAGATGATTTAGGCTATTCAGATACTGATGAACATAAACCCAATCCAGAAGATATAGATCTTGAAGATTATTTAGATTAATAAGGAAATCCTTGTATGAGAATGAGTCCACAGGAGTTTTTAGACTGGCCCTCAAAAAGAATTACTTTGCTAGCCATGTCTGGGGCTGGCAAGACCACTTTAGCGAATAAATTGCCTAAAGTTAAATGGTTTCATTATTCAGGTGACTACCGAATTGGTACTAAATATTTAAGGGAGCCTATTTTAGATAATATAAAACGTCAGGCTATGAGCGTGCCATTTTTGCGCGATTTGTTAATGTCTGACTCTATTTATATTTCTAATAAAATTACGGTTGATAACTTGGCGCCGGTTTCTACTTTTTTAGGCAAACTGGGCGATCCTGAAAAAGGTGGTATGTCTTTAACTGAATTTAAACGCAGGCAACATTTACATCATCAAGCAGAAGTAGCCGCCATGAATGATGTGCCGGAGTTTATTCATAAAGCTGAAGATATTTATGGCTATCATCATTTTATAAATGATGCTGGTGGCAGTGTTTGTGAGTTAGATAGCCCAGAAGCATTAAAGACGTTGGCGGAAAATACTTTGATTATTTATATCAAGATTCCGCCTGCCTTAGAGCAAACTATAATTGAACGCGCTAAAACGGATCCCAAGCCATTGTATTACCGTGAAGCTTTTTTGGATGAAAAACTAGCGGAGTTCTTGAGTTTAAAAAATTATGCTTCTCCTGATGTAATGCCACCCGATGAATTTGTAACTTGGGTGTTTCCTGAGTTATTTAAATCAAGATTACCTCGCTACCAAGCCATTGCCGATGAGTATGGCTACACGGTAGATGCTAATGATGTTGCCAAAGTGACTAATGAGGATGATTTTATCAAGCTCGTTACTGACGCTTTAGCGAAACAAGTTTAAACTCCCGAATACTGAAACTATGCCCTTAGTCGCACATATTGATTTGCCTACCTTTAAACGTCTACAAGACGAAGGTGAGGAAATATTAGCTCCGGAGAGAGCGAGTCAACAAGATATTAGAGAGCTTCATATTGGCTTGCTTAATATGATGCCCGACGCTGCTTTAGAAGCAACTGAAAGACAGTTCTTCCGCTTAGTAGGTGCTTGTAATCAAATTGTACAATTTCATGTGCATCCTTTTACGGTGCCCGGATTAAAGCGTGGTGCAAAAGCACAAGCCCATATCGATAAATATTATGAGCCTTTTTCTCAAATCCAACGCGAAGGCTTAGATGCCTTAATTATTAGTGGCGCGAATGTGGTTCATGATAGATTGCCTGATGAAGATTTTTGGGGTTCATTAATGGAAGTTTTTACGTGGGCAAAAGAAAATGTCACGTCTATCATGTGTTCTTGTCTAGCAACCCATGCGGTGATTCAATATTGTTATGGTATAGAACGTACTCGTTTACCTAGTAAACGTTGGGGCGTGTTCTCTCATAAGCTGCTGAATAAAACTCACCCCTTGATTGCAGAAATTAATACTCGCTTTGATGTGCCTCATTCGCGTTTTAATGAAGTATTTCAAGCTGACATGGAGCGCAATGGGCTTATTGTTTTAGCGGCAAGTAAAGAAGCCGGTGTGCATCTGGCGGTTAGTCCGGATGGTTTTAGAGTAGTGTTCTTTCAAGGCCATCCAGAATATGACGATATTAGTTTGCTTAAGGAATATAAACGTGAAATTATGCGTTTTTATTTAAATGAAAGAGCGGATTATCCTCCCTTGCCCGATCATTACTTTGATGATGCTTTATTGCCATTGTTAATGACTTATGAAGCGCATGTCAGGTCAGCTAAACATGAGCAGCAGCCTTTAGATGCTTTTCCTGAGGCAGAGGTGTTGGAATATATTGATAATACTTGGAAAGATACGGCTAAGGCGGTATTTAATAATTGGTTAGGAAAAATCTATCAGTTAACCAACCAAAATAGAGGTTTGCCTTTTATGGCGGGTATAGACCCTAATAATCCTTTAAATTTATAACAAAAAGCACGATGAACACTATCAATATCGAACAAGATGAAGAGATTGTTTGCCACTGTACTGGTACCAGTCCGAGCAAAATTAAATTCTTATACACAGAAGGTTGCACTAATTTTGAAGCAATGTCAGAAAGATCAGGTGTTTGTACGGGGTGTGGCGGCTGTGAAGATGCAGTAAGAGATTTAATTAATGATCTTAAGTACGCTTGATTTTTTTAATGATAGCGCTATAAATAAATTTATTAAATCAGCTAGAAACTTGCAATCAATAGTGAAGTTAATAATAATGCACTCCTCTAATCTAAAGGTATAAAGGTCAGCACAATGAATATGATGATAAACGGTTCCATCACTTTGTTATTCTGGACAGTTCTTATTTTCTGTTTGGGAATGTATAAGCCTAAGTGGCCATTATTCTTCTTAAAGAACCCAACAAGATTTATGATCTTAGGCATAACTATTGTTTTATTCATGATCACAGCGACGCTGTTTGGTGAAGGTAATAGAAGGGTAAAGCTTGAAGAAGCGGCTAAACATCAAACAACAGAAGTTGTCGCGCCTGAGCCAGTTCCTGTACCTGTACCCGTTCTAGAAAAACCGGCTAAGTAATAAATTTAGGCTTTTTTAAATTTAACTTTATAGTTAATTCAGCAGGATACTTGTCAAATAGCTTTAGCTAAAATTATTTGAGAAGTATCCTGCTTCCTATGTTTTGTATGACGATGGTATTTATTTTTATCTTCAAAAACATGGGCTTTATTAAACTGATGCGCAAACTTCGCCACCAAATTATTAGTGGGCACCACGGCAATTTTTTCAGGAATGTTACATTTTTTCATGATTTACCTCTTATAATAGTCATAGCGTGTCAAATAGACACTGTATTAATATAGCGACTTAGAGTAAAAAAAGCTTGTGAAATTCAAAAAAGATTTTGATGTGATTGTAGTGGGTGGTGGACATGCGGGTACTGAGGCTGCTTTAGCTTCGGCTCGATGTGGTGCAAAAACCTTATTATTGTCACAAAATATTGAGACATTAGGTCAAATGAGCTGTAATCCGGCTATTGGCGGTATCGGTAAAGGTCATCTGGTTAAAGAAATTGACGCCTTAGGTGGCATCATGGCTAAAGCCATTGATTTAGGGGGTATTCAATTCCGTACCTTAAATGCTAGTAAAGGCCCTGCAGTTAGAGCGACTCGAGCGCAAGCCGATCGCAAGCTATACAAACAAGCTGTTAGATTTACCTTAGAAAATCAACCCAATTTAGCGCTCTTTCAACAAACTGTTTCTGATTTAATAGTTGAAGGTAATAAGGTGGTTGGGGTTAAAACCCAAATGGGTCTAGATTTTAGAGCAAAAGCCGTTGTGTTAACCGCAGGTACTTTCTTAGCGGGTAAAATTCATATTGGTTTAGAAAATTATAGTGGGGGTAGAGCGGGTGATCCTGCTTCTGTAGCTTTGGCAGAACGTCTGCGTGAGCTACCTTTTAAAATTGATCGCTTAAAAACTGGTACACCGCCACGAATTGATGGCAAAACCATTGATTTTAGTAAATTAGAAGAGCAGCACGGTGATACGCCATTACCGGTATTCTCATTTATGGGTAAACGGGAACAACACCCTAGACAAATTCCTTGTTATATCACACGTACCAACATCCAAACCCATGACATTATCCGAGCTGGCTTGGATCGATCACCTTTATATTCTGGAGTTATTGAAGGTATAGGCCCGCGTTATTGTCCATCAATTGAAGACAAAATTGTCCGCTTCGCAGATCGGGACACGCACCAGATTTTTGTGGAACCGGAAGGGCTAGATACGCATGAAATTTATCCTAATGGTATCTCCACCAGCTTACCTTTTGACGTGCAATATGAGTTTGTGCGTTCGATGGTAGGTTTCGAGAATGCAGAAATTATTCGCCCTGGTTATGCGATAGAATATGACTTCTTTGATCCGCGAGATCTAAAAATGTCCTTAGAAACGAAGCATATGGATGCCTTGTTTTTTGCTGGTCAAATAAATGGCACTACGGGCTATGAGGAAGCAGCTGCACAAGGTTTAATTGCTGGACTTAACGCCGCTCGTTTATCTTTAGGGTTAGAAAGTTGGTGTCCTACCCGTGATCAAGCTTATATTGGGGTAATGATTGATGATTTGATTACCTGTGGTACTCAAGAGCCGTATCGGATGTTTACTAGCAGAGCCGAATATCGTTTGTTATTACGTGAAGATAATGCGGACTTACGTTTAACTGAAAAAGGGCGCGAATTAGGTTTAGTGGATGATGAACGTTGGCAAGCGGGGCGAACCTCCCGCTCGCTAAGGCACCGTGCGAATCTGGATCGATTCAAACCGCTCCTCACCTTCCACCAACTCGCGCAGGGCGATGATTTTGTCGCCCGAGACCACCAACCCTCGCTTCATAAGCTCCTCCTCAGCCACGTTGAAGGTCTCCTCCGCGTCGGTGTGGAAATCCAAGCGCAATGCGTGCGTGTTCCAGTTCAGCGATAAGTGGCGAACGGTTTCTTCCCTGGGCGAAAAGGCGAAAATGGGAGCCCGTTCAGGCCGAAGGTGGCTGGTGCTATCGGCCATTGCCCCCTCACGGGTGAAGACGGCCAAGTGCGCATTTTCCAATGTGTTTGCCAGCGACACAGCCGCGCGGATTGTTTTTTGTCGCTGCGTTTCCAAAATAGCATCCGACGCATACCCGGCCCCGCCGCTCTGGGCGATGCGCCTTGCCACGCGGTCCAGCACCTTCACGCACTGAACGGGATATTTGCCTGCAGCCGTCTCGCCGCTCAGCATGACCGCATCGGCCTGCTCGAAGACCGCATTCGCGACATCCGTGATCTCCGCGCGTGTCGGCACAGGGTTTTCGATCATGCTTTCCAGCATGTGGGTAGCCACGATGACCGGCTTTCCAATCTGGATGCACTTTTTGATGATTCGGCGCTGAATAATCGGCAATTCCTCCATCTTGCATTCGATGCCGAGATCCCCGCGCGCAATCATGATCGCATCGGATGCCAGAATGATATCTTTGATAAATTTCACCGCATTCTGGTCCTCGATCTTGGCGATCGTGCGCGCCTTGCTTCCCAAGTCCGTCAGCACCCGCTTGAGCTCCAGAATGTCAGCCGCTTCGCGACAAAAGCTCAACGCTACAAAATCGACGCCCACTTCCACACCAAGCCTGATGTCCGCATGGTCTTTCTCCGTGAGTGGAGGAAGGCCGACTTTGACGCCCGGCAGGTTGATGTGGCGCCGCGAGCCCATGGAGCCCTCGGTGAGAACCTCGCAACGGATGCGGTGTTCGTTTTTTTCTAGCACCTTCATGTGGATGACTCCGTTGTCCACCAGCACGGTGTCGCCGACATGGATGTCGTTCACAAGGCCATCGTAATTCACATCCACCGAATAATCCTCCTCGCTGCGCGCACCCCGGACAGTGAATTCAAAAATATCCCCCGGCTTCAGATTCAATTTCGTTGGCAAGTCACCCGTGCGGATCGCAGGCCCCTGTGTGTCCAGCAGGATGCCGCAGTTCAGGTTCAGATTCCCTGCAAGACGCCGGATTTTTTTCACCACCTCGCGCACCCAATCGTGAGTCGCGTGGCTCATGTTCAAACGAAAGATATTCGCTCCGGCTTCAAGTAGACCCTTGATGACTTCCTCCGACCCGGACGCCGGACCCAGCGTGCAGATGATTTTGGTTTTGCGCATGAGTTTATCAAAAACCCGACAGTGCAAGTGGCAAGGTTTCAATTGTCAAAAAAACAACTTGATTCAATCGATGTATAGCGATATACAAATAAAAGAAACCTATTCGCCATGACAACCATCCGACCAACCGAACTCCAGACCCTCCTTCAATCCAACTCCAGCGCGCAGCTTCTCGATGTGCGCACACCGGCCGAGCACAGCCAAATTCATGTGCCAGGCGTGCATTT
>CAIVAH010000041.1 GCA_903903765.1 uncultured Methylococcaceae bacterium | reverse complement strand
GTATGTAAAAATATTTAAAAAATAATTGCGTGAAATTTCAGGTGTGATATCCTATCGGCAACCATTAAAAATGTTAAAAGATTTATAAATTTTTGAGTCGCCGAAGAGGTTTTATATGTTGAGTTTAGATGATCTTAAATGGAACATGTTGGGTTTATTGTTAATCATTGTGTTTGGTCTATGTCTGGTCGAAGTTGTTTATGTAGATTACCTGATTACTTCAAGGACAGCTAAGACCGCAAAAACTGAAAAATGTAGTTTTACGCCAAAAAAGTTAATAATTTTTTCTTAGGGTGTGGCAGTTTTTTTGATGATTAATAGATAATTCTAAGTATGTATTTTCGGATTCTTTTTATAAATATAGTCGGTATGTTATTGCTCTTGGGCAGTGGCACAGTATTGTCTGAAAATATTTCCGCAGGAGCTAGTAAAGGCAGTTTAGAAAAAGTGCGTGTACAATTTAAATGGTTTCATCAATTTAGATTTGCTGGATATTATGCGGCGTTAGAGCAAGGTTATTATGCTGCTGAGGGTTTAGATGTTGAGTTTTTAGAACGTCAAATGCATAAAAGTGTTGTTGATCAGGTTCTTAGTGGCGATGTCAATTATGGTGTGGGCGACTCTTCTTTATTACCTGAATTTGCTTTAGGTAAGCCAATAGTAGCTTTAGCGGCTATTTTTCAGCACAATCCATTGGTGTTCTTGAGCAGAGCAGAAACCGGCATAATCCGACCAGAAAACATTAAAGGTAACAGACTTAGTTATGATGCTAATAATGTCTTAGAATTGCCTCTTAAAGCTTTATTAGCTAAGTTTAGCGTCACTGAATCTGATTATTTGCCTGTTAAACAAGCCGAAGATTATCGCGCTTTAACAAATCGTAGTGTGGATGTGGTCGCAGGTTATTTAACTAGTCAGCCCTATTATTATCAACAAGTAGGCATAAGAGTTAATGTCCTTAATCCAAAAGATTTTGGTTTGGATTTTTATGGGGATATGTTGTTTACCAGTGCGATTGAGCGTCAACAGAATCCTGAGAGAGTCTTGCGCTTTGTAAAGGCTACTTTAAAAGGTTGGGAGTATGCTTTAGCTCATCCGGACGAATTAATAAATTTAATAGCACATCGGTATCATAGTAAGTTATCTATACCCCAATTAAAATTTGAAGCGGATGCAATTCGCTTGTTAGTAGATCAAACCATTCCGTTGGGATATCTAGACGTGGAGCGTTTAAAAAATCTAGCGACCATATATGCTCAATTTAATCAGATTCCTGCACTGGATGACAATAAGCTCAAACAATTTGTTTTTGCGCCTCTATTGAATAATTCAGAGAATGTAAAGCCGGAGCCTCAAGTAAAACTAAAAAATAACCTGAAAGAATCAACTGAGAATTTACACAATTTAAGACATACACAAAGTGATCATTTTGTTATTTTATTAATGTGGTTCGGTGTAATTGGCTTAATCTCATTATGTGTGTATTACTTAAGAAGAGAAATATACGCTAGGTTAAAAGTCGAGCGTAGAGAGCAACGTCGTAATATTATTGCTAATATGGTAAGCGATCATGAACCACTCACTGTTATTTTAAAGAGTATTGTGGCGGATATTGAGCGTTTTGACTCTGCTATTGGCTGCAGTATTTTATTGTTAACCGAGGATAAAAAATCTATCAAGCATTGTATTACCGCTAAGTTGCCAAATAATCATAGCCTTTCTGCAGAAGGTTCGAGTATAGGTGATCATTGTTGTCCATGCTGTGACACAGCTTTTACTGGGCAAGCGGTTATTGTTGAGAATATTCAACGAAATAAGTTATGGCGAACGAATAAAGGCCATGAATATAACTTGCCTTATAAGGCTTGTTGGTC
Source organism: uncultured Methylococcaceae bacterium (assembly GCA_903903765.1). Classification (GTDB taxonomy): domain Bacteria; phylum Pseudomonadota; class Gammaproteobacteria; order Methylococcales; family Methylomonadaceae; genus Methylobacter_C. The sequence continues at coordinate 32 of CAIVAH010000041.1, read as the reverse complement.
CCAGGCTATTTACTCTAAAAATCAGGAGTTAT
>CAIVAH010000040.1 GCA_903903765.1 uncultured Methylococcaceae bacterium | reverse complement strand
CTGACTTGATTTGGATAGGCTCTTTTTTTGAGCCAATCATTAAGGCTATCAATATTACAATTAAACTGACTAATTTGATGATCTGGGTTCAATAAAATAGGGGGAGATAGCACTATTTATTCCAAGGTTTTGAGGCAGACATCAGTCTTTCAAATCCTTCACCTTGAGGCGGTTGATCAAGTAAATCAAGAAAATGATTGTAAGTTTCTTCATCGACACGCATTAAAGTTTGATCAAGAAGAGATTCTTCTGCAGCGCGTCGAGCAGCATCAATCATAAAGTCGGATCGTGTTTTGCCTTGAGTTTTTGCCGCTCTATCGATTAAATTGCGAATATCATGACGAATACGCAAGTTTACCGCATGAGTTTGTGTCTCGTTTATTGGATTGTAAGACATAAAAATTATCTCCATTCAAATTTCAATTAACCATATCATAATACAGATACCTGTTGTGTATCTATTTGATAAATTTATAGCCCTTTTAGAGATTACTTTTTTAAAGTCATTCAAATCGTTATAATGTTTGTTAAGGGTGTTGATTAGCTGTGTAATCCACCCTCTCATAAGATTCTCCGCTTATATTAGTCACCACAGTTCATTGAATTTTAAAATCTTTTATCGAGACACTCACAATGTTAAACGCAATAAAATTTAACGCTAGGATTTGGTTTTTCTTAGGTTTTTTAGCTTGTGCTGGTTTATTGGGCATGGGTGCTTATTTTCAATTAGTGCAAGGTTTAGAGCCTTGTCCTTTATGCATTTCACAACGTATAGCTATTTTTGTAACAGGTGTGGTTTTTTTAATCGCAGCCATTCATAACCCTAGGAAAATGGGCGTGAAGCGTTATGCTATTTTAGGAACTATCACTGCTTTGTTAGGTGCATCCATTTCTACTCGACATGTCTGGTTACAACATTTACCTCCAGATAAAGTACCTGAGTGTGGCCCTGAATTAAGTTATATGTTTGAGTATTTTCCGATATTTGACACTTTAAAGTTTATGTTAAGTGGCACAGGTGACTGTGCAAAAGTAGATTGGACTTTATTAGGGTTTAGTATGCCTGTTTGGACTTTATTAGCTTTTTTAATACTAGCAACTTTAAGTTTTTTACAAATTTGGAATACAGCTAAAGAATAAATAATCCCCATTAAATTAACGCAATAGCTTGCAATTAATATTAAGAAGTTATCAGTAATGCCCAAATTGCAAGTTGTTGACCCCGTTATTTTTAGAGTTGCTATACCTGTCCCTGTTTATCGTTTATTTGATTATATAGCACCTGCAGACCTTGATTTAAAAGCTATTAAGCCAGGTGTACGTTTGGAAGTGCCATTTGGTAAGTCTAAAAAAATAGCTTATTTATTAGAAATTACTCAACAGAGTGATATTGATGTCACTAAGCTAAAACCGATAATACGCGTTTTGGATCAGCAATCTTTGTTATCCAGTAAAGATTTGCGCTTATTGCAATGGGCGAGTGATTATTATCAGCATCCTTTAGGGGAGGTGATCAGTACCGCTTTTCCTACTGCTTTAAGGCAAGGTAAACCAGCGGAACTAAAAGTTGAAAAACACTATTGTTTAACAGAATTAGGCAAAGCAATAGATTCAAGTGACTTAAAGCGCACACCTAAACAAAAAAACCTCTTAGAAAAATTTCAAACTAGTGCAGAAGCAACGCTATCTGAAGCAGAACTAGCAGAATGGAATCAACAATGGCGACCTGCACTCAACTTGTTAATAACCAAACAATTGTTAGCAGAGAGCGCTATCAATACAACTTATATTGCTCCTAAAGTTGTCATTAAAAATCAACCCTTAACGTGTAATCCTCAGCAACAAACAGCCATTAACAATGTATGTAGCCACTTGACCAGTTTTAATACTTTTTTATTAGAAGGCGTCACAGGTAGTGGTAAAACTGAAGTTTATCTACAAATTATTCAAACCGTCTTAGAACAAGGCTCACAAGTACTGGTACTAGTTCCTGAAATCACCCTAACGCCACAATTGGAAGCGCGGTTTAAACACCGCTTTGCCGTTAACATTGCTATATCACACTCAAAACTTACCGATAAACAACGTCAGATAGCGTGGTTGCAGATGCAAAGTGGACAATGTTCGATTATGTTGGGCACGCGTTCAGCTTTATTTACGCCTTTAAAAAGACTCGGATTAATTATTCTAGACGAGGAACATGACGGCTCATTTAAGCAGCAAGAAGGCTTTCGCTTTTCTGCACGAGATGTAGCCTTGGTGCGGGCTAAATTACTGAGCGTTCCTGTCGTTTTGGGTTCAGCGACACCCTCTTTAGAAAGCTTACATAATGTTAATAAACAACGCTATACGCTATTACATTTACCAGAACGAGCGGGTAATTCTACAGAGCCGACCTTGCAATTATTGGATATCAGAAATAAAGCAATACAAGAGGGTTTGTCCGACGCATTAATTGGCGAAATACATAAAACCTTAGCTAAAAATGAACAGGTATTATTATTTTTAAATAGACGAGGGTTTGCCCCGACTTTAATTTGTCATGGCTGTGGTTGGGTGGCTAGATGTTTATATTGTGATGCAAATTTGGTGATTCACTATGATGAGGGGCGATTACGCTGTCATCATTGCGAGCGTGACCAACAGTTGTTAAAACAATGTCCTGATTGTAAAAGTGCACAATTAACCCCCTTAGGCTTAGGAACTGAAAGAGTTGAACGCGTTTTAGCTGAACTATTCGCCGATAAAGTAATAGTCCGGTTAGATAGAGATACTACCCAACGCAAAGGCGTGTTAGAAAACTATTTACAGCAAATAAATGCTGGCTCTATCGATATTATTTTAGGTACGCAAATGTTGGCAAAAGGCCATCATTTTCCTAATGTGACATTAGTAGCTATTCTGGATGTGGATAGTGGTTTGTTTAGCATTGATTTTCATGCTTCTGAGAAACTTGCCCAAATGATTGTGCAAGTTTCTGGACGCGCGGGCCGGGCAGATAAACCCGGTAAAGTCATTATGCAAACTAGACAACCAGAGCACCCCTTATTAACCACTCTGATTACTCAGGGTTACAATAGTTTTGCTAAGACTGTTTTAGAAGAGCGTAAAGAAGCAACTCTTCCCCCTTTTAGTTATCAAGCTTTGCTTAGAGTACAATCATTAGAACCTGAAGCTCCCAAATTATTTTTTCAGGCACTCGCTGAACTAATACCCATCATCAAAAAGCATCATACCTTAGTGCTTGGGCCAGTAGCCGCACCTATGGCTAAACGAGCCGGTCAATATCGGTATCAAATGTTGTTTCAAAATACACGACGAGTTGAATTACAAGCTTTTCTAAAAACCTTAATGCCAGCCATGACTCAGCTTAAACAGGCAAAAAAAGTCCGCTGGTCGCTGGATGTAGACCCCATTGATCTATATTGATATTGTTTGAATGGATAATCGTGACAATTTAATGGATAATGTAATTATATTTATCTGATTTAACTTCGCAGTGCAACAATGAAACAAAAAATAGAGGACCTTATTCAACACGCCATCAACACCCTTAAAAAGGAGGGTATTATTGGCTCAGATCTAAATCCAGCCATCACAATAGACCGTGCACGTGATATGCAACATGGCGATTTTGCATCTAATTTAGCGTTAATATTGGCAAAACCCGCTCAATTAAATCCAAGAGAACTTGCATTAAAAATTATTGCGGCATTACCGCAAGATGACGCCGTTACTAAAGTTGAATTAGCGGGACCAGGTTTTATTAATTTTTTTATTAATCCTAACGCACAATACCAAATAATCGGCAAAATTAATGCAGAAGGTCATAAGTACGGCTTAAGTAATATAGGTGCGGGTAAAAAAGTTCAGGTTGAATTTGTATCTGCTAATCCTACTGGCCCGCTACATGTTGGACATGGTCGGGGCGCTGCTTATGGTTCTGTCGTTGCTGATTTATTACAAGCTGTTGGTTTTGATGTGCATCGCGAATATTATGTAAATGATGCAGGTCGCCAAATGGATATCTTAGCGGCAAGTGTATGGTTAAGATATTTAGAAGAATGCGGAGAGACTGTTACTTTCCCTAGTAACGCTTATCGTGGTGACTATGTTCGTGAAATTGCCAAAGATATTTACAAGAATTCCAGTAATGACTACCGACGTCCGATAGAATTGGTACTCGAAAACACACCGCCTGATGAACCCCAAGGGGGAGATAAAGATTTATACATTGATGCCATTATTGAGCGCACCAAAACCTTATTAGGCTCACAATACCGAGATTTTTTCCAAATTGGTTTAGAAAATATTTTAGAAGATATTAAAGCTGACCTAGCAGAATTTGGGGTTAGTTATCAACAATGGTTTTCAGAACGCGATTTAATGGACGATGGTTCCGTTCAAAAAGCATTAGCACGCTTAAAAGCCGGCGGGCATTTATATCAACAAGACGGCGCGACTTGGTTTGCTTCTAGTCTATTGGGTGACGAAAAAGATCGGGTCGTTGTTAGAGAAAATGGTCAATACACCTATTTTGCCTCAGACATCGCCTACCATATGAATAAATTAGATCGTGGCTTCGACCAAATTATTGATATATGGGGTGCAGATCATCATGGTTATGTACCTAGAGTAAGAGCAGCCATTCAGGCCTTAGGTGCTGATGAAGCTAAGCTAAAAGTGCTATTAGTTCAATTTGCTGTTTTATATAGAGGGGAAGAACGTGTGCAAATGTCAACACGTTCGGGTGAATTTGTGACTTTGCGAGAATTACGCAATGAAGTAGGTAAAGACGCTGCGCGGTTCTTTTATGTCATGCGTCGCTCAGAACAACATATGGATTTTGATTTACAATTAGCGACCTCAAAATCTAATGAAAATCCTGTATTCTACGTTCAATATGCGCATGCACGCGTTTGTAGTGTGTTAAGACAGTTAGCAGAAAAAGGCTTTACTAGAAATATTGCTTTAGGCATGGAAAACCTAACAACGTTAAATTCAGAGCATGAACTTGCCTTGTTGGGCACCTTGGCACGATACCCAGAAGTATTACAAAAAGCTGCCTTACAATATGAACCTCATCAAATAATTCATTATTTGCGTGATTTAGCTCACGAGTTTCATACCTATTATAATGCTCACCAGTTCCTTGTCGAAGAAGCTACAGTTCGTGATGCTAGATTAAATTTAGTGTGTGCCATCAAACAGGTTTTAGCTAATGGATTAGGCCTTTTAAATATAAATACACCCGAATCTATGTAATGGCTAGAGACTATAAACCAAGAACTCAAGAGAAGAAAAGATGGAACTCAAGGTCTGACCAAAGACGAAATTCCAGCTTCCACCTATGGAAGTGGATGTTGCTTACCGCAGTAATTATTTTAATTGTGGTGGGCTTGGTTTATCTTTTAACCATAACGTTTAAAAAAGATAATAAATCTCAAGCGCCGATTGTCGTAGAAAAAGTTACTGAAGCAAAGCCTGAAGTTAATATGGGGCCAAAAATTCCACAGTTTGATTTTTATACTATCTTGCCAGATAAAGAGGTCGTAGTACCTGAGTACGAAATTAAAACTCGAGCCAGAGAAGAACGCGTTGGCAAGGCTAAAGAAACCCAATACATTATGCAGGCCGGCTCTTTTAAAACATTTAAAGACGCGGAACAATTACACCTAAAATTGGCAAAAATGGGTATTGAATCTAAAATTGATAAAAGTAAACTGGGTGATATCAATTGGTATCGTGTAAAGATAGGGCCATATACACAAACTGAAAGTGTCAATACCCTCCGATCCAGATTAAGACAGAACGGTATTGATATACTTATTACGGAACAAGATCAATAACAATTAACCTTCAGCTTCTTCTTTATCATCTTCAGACGTCATATCAGAGATTTCTTTTAAACGCGATATCGCTTTAAAATTGATGCTATTTTCTGGGTACATACCCTCATCATCGGCTTCACCCGCATATTGACCCGTTAATAATTCCAAGGTTTCATTCACTGATCCCACCGCATAAACTGCAAATAAACCCTCTGCCACGGCATCAATCACCTCTTGTTTTAACATCAAATTACGCTTATTTGCCAATGGAATAATAGCCGCATGCTCGCCTGTTAGACCACGGGCTTTACAAAGTCTAAAATAACCTTCAATTTTTTCATTAATTCCACCTACGGCCTGAACTTCTCCGTATTGATTGACTGATCCTGTCACCGCGAAGCCTTGAATAATAGGTGTGCGAGTTAAAGCAGAAATAAGACAACAAAGTTCAGCTAATGAAGCGCTATCGCCATCGATATAACCATAAGATTGTTCGATAGCGATACTCGCTGAAATAGCCAAAGGAAATTGTTGTGCATACGAATGCCCCAAATAACCAGTTAAAATCATCACCCCCTTAGAGTGAATAGCCTGACCTAATTCAGCTTCTCTTTCTATATCAACAATACCCCGTGAGCCAGGATAAACCGTCGTAGTAATACGTGCAGGAGCCCCAAAACTACTGCCACCAATTTCTAATACCGTTAAACCATTAATTTTACCAATGGCTTCACCAGCCGTATCAATGAGTATAGTCCCTTCTAACATTTCTTCGAGTATCGCTTGGGATAAACGACCATTACGATATTCTCTAGCACTTAGAGCTTGCTCTACATGCACTTTATCAATTTCAACTTGATGAGCTTGCTGACAAAATAAATTGGCTTCAGCAATAATATCTAGAGAGTCTTTAATATGTGCAGAGAAATGATGTTGATTTTCGGACAGTCGGCAACTATGTTCTATTAAACTTTTAATAGCCGCTCTAGTCAGAGACTTAGATCCCGAGTCTTTAGCATGTTTAAGCATTAACAGCGCGAAACCTTGAATTGATTCTTGATTACGCGGAATATAACTATCGAAGTCAGCTAAGATTCTAAACATTTCGTTGAATTCATCATCCATTTCTTCCAAAAGATAATAAATATCCCGCGACCCAACCAAAATAACCTTCACATTTAAAGGGATGACTTCTGGCTTTAAGGTAATAGTATTAATGCCAAACTCAGAATAAGGTGAATCAATTTCAATGCGCCCAGATTGCAAAGCACGTTTAAGGCCTTCCCAAACAGAAGGATAAGTTAATAATTTCTCAGCATCTAAAATTAAATAACCTCCATTGGCTTTATGTAAAGAGCCGGCACATATCTTCTGATAATGCGTAATTAAAGTCCCTTGATCGCTGACATATTCAATACGCCCAAATAAATTTTGATAAATGGGATGTGGTTCATAAATGATAGGAGCGCCTGACTCAACTTTATTATCAACAATTATATTCGGAGCGTATAGCTCAGTTAATGCTGAACGTTTAGTCGCCAACTCTCTAGGATCAGTTGTACGTCCAGGCATTAAATAATCAGCGATAGTTAACGTTACATGCTTTCTAATTTCTGCTAAATAGGTAATAACATCATCTATATTTTGATACTTTTCATTAAGCTGTGCAAAAATAGGATCTACGGCCAAACTAATGGTGTCACTATCGAGCTGTTTAATTTTATCAATCATGGTTCTGCGCCATTGGGGCAAATCCAATAAGACTTCGCTTAAATATTCTTCTAACTCCTCAACATGCTTATGAAAAATATCACGTTCAGCTTGAGGTAACTGTTGAAATTGTTCTTCGTTAAGTGATTTATCATTCCTTATAGGTGCAAAGGTAATCGATTCACTTTCTTTAAATAAAGCAATGCTAAGGGTTTGGGCTTTTTTATCGACAATATCAATAGCCGCATTATAATTTTGGCCAAATTGACGTTCGATAGCTGACTTTTTTTGTTGATAGGTTGGGCTTTCAAAAGCAGATGGAAAAGTCGTTAATAAATCATCTAAAAACGTCTCTATATCTTTACTAAAAACTTGACCATATTCAGCGGGTAACTCAAGAGCAATAGGCTCTCTGCTATTATCAAAATTATCCACATAGGCATAAGAAGACGGAGCAGATTGGAGTTGCACAACCTTTTCAAGATGATTCATGATCATTGTTAAACGACCCAAGCCAGTTTCACCCATCACAAAAATATTGTAACCTGGGTTCTTCATGGCCACACCAAACTCTAAGGCAGATTGAGCTCTAGGCTGGCCTAAGATGCCGTTATCTAAGCGAGGAACCTCAGCTAACTCAATGCCGTTTAGATCGATGGTAAGTTTAAGTGACTCAATGGGAAGTTTTAAATGACTGGTCATGAAATAAGTTTAACAATCTACACATAATAAATAATTGAGTATTCTAACATTTTTATAAGTTTGTTCTATAAGGCATCTGCTGATTTATTATTTCTAATAGCTGTATTTGCTTGCTTCGTTAGCCATAGCAGCATAAAAAACAGCGCTATCAAGACAATAATAGTTAGTTTATCTCCTAAACGGGCATAAGGCGTTAAGCCCGTCATGGGAGCAATATAATTTGTTAGCACTGTTGTCTTAAATAGCGGTGCTTGTTGCACAATTTTACCTTTAGCATCCACTATGGCAGTCATTCCAGTATTAGTTGCGCGTAATAAATACCGACCAGTTTCCAAAGCCCGCATTCTCGCTAACTGTAAATGTTGATGCGGTTCTATTGAGTCACCAAACCAAGCGTCATTAGTCACATTAATTAAAAAAGCCGCTTTATCTATATTAATAAGTCCAATTTGACCGAAAGCATCCTCGTAACAAATAGTGGTAATAAAAGCATAGCCTGAAGCCTTTAATAAAGGCTGCGTAAGCTCACCTGCAGTAAATTGACCCAGTTTTATCGCTAGCCTATTAAGCACAAATCCAGACAGAGGTTGTAACGGCAAGTATTCACCAAAAGGTAATAAATGGCGCTTTTTATAAATACCCGATTCCTCACCTAAGGTCATAACAGCATTAAATCTCTCATCAACTGCTTCGCCTTTTATGGGCAAACTAACCACGACCGTTGCATGATGCTGTTGTGCCTCTAGATTTAATGGCTGAATAAATCCATCATTAACTTCTGATAAATAAGCAGGAATGGCGGTTTCTGGCCAGATAATAAGCGCGGAATCCCAATGCGCTTCAGTAGCGGTTTTATACCAAAATAATGTTTTGGCTTTATTTTCCGGTAACCATTTTTGGTCTTGGGTTAAGTTGCCTTGTAATAAAGATACCTTAATCGGGTTGCCCTGTGCTTGTGTCCATTCAATCGTTTTAAGGGCAGCACCCAAGCCCCAAGTGCTTATTAAAATAACTAACCATTCGATTCTGTACTTAGGCATTTGAGCAATGCAAACAACCCCAGAAGCCGTTAAAGCCACAATTAAACCGGTGCCATAAGCACCAACAACAGGGATGTAACCGGCCAACGGTGAATCTAATTGCGCATAGGCAACTTGTAACCAAGGGAAGCCATTTAAAACAAGTTCACCTCGCAAATATTCAGTTAAAATCCAGATGATAGGTAATGAAAAATAAACCCATTTTTGCGTATTATTAAGCTTGAATTTAGCAGCAATATAACCCGCAAGACCGGGAAATACACCCCAAAAAAGCACACATAAAAAAGTGATAAGACAAGCACTTAAACTATCAGCGCCGCCATAATCATGCATACTAATGTAAGCCCAAGAAATTCCTAACCCAAAAGAACCTATGCCAAAACCATAACCGATAAGAAAAGCTCGGAGTGGTGTGGCATTTTGCCAAGCATAAAACAGGTAGGTAAGCGCAATGAGGGCAAAGTATGTCTGGTTAAAAGGCGCAAAAGCTAAAGTAAATAAAATACCAGTAATTAAAGCCAATATTAGCCAGTGTTTAGTTGCTAATCTGGACATAAATGTTATTAAGTCGATTAATAATAGGCTTATTTATATAAAGCTTTGCTCCCATCCATGTTTCCAGTTTGCTGATATAACAAAGGCTTTCCATCATTAAATTTTGCTGCTGAAATCACTGAGCATACGGCTATTTTATGGTCACCTGCCTCTGTCCAATGGCTAATTTGACAATCAAAATAAGCAAGGCTTTCTGATAAGATAGGAGCGCCGGTTTTATCTTGTATCCATTTGTAGCCTTCCATTTTATCTGCAGCAGATCGCCCAAAATGTTCTGCTAAAGCATATTGATATTGGCCTAGGACATTAACACTACAAACACCACCCGCTTTTAATAATGAGTATGAATAATTATCGGGGTTAATACTAATCGCTAATAAAGGCGGATTAAATGAAACTTGCATCACCCAAGCGGCAGTAAAGGCATTTTTATGAGTACCGTCACTTACGCCAATTACATAAACGCCATGACTAATTTGTTTAAACAAAACATCTAAGTTTTCGATCATTGCCGTTACCATTTTGTAGTTTACTTGGATTACAGATTAGGTGATATTCATTAAACTATATAAACTAAACCATATCAATAAATCAAATTTCAGGAATTAGTTTAAATTACATTATGGATGCTAACTTATCAATTGTGATATTGATGTCCACCTATAACGGACAAAAATTTTTAGCTGAGCAACTTCAATCAATAGCCAAACAAACCTTTAAAAATTGGCGTGTAGTGCTAAGTGATGATGGTTCTAATGACGATACTTTATTAATTGCGCATCTTGATGTTGATTTACGCAGTGAAATGCGAGCGCTCCGTGAAGACATGGATAAGCGATTTGAACAAATGCAGGCTGAAAAAGCCAGACGTTTTGATCAACTCACCTCTAGGATGGATCATTATATGACCTGGTCATTTACCACTACGCTAACGGTCGGAGGTATAGTGATCGCAGCGATTAAGTTTTTATAAACACAGCGGCCGGCCTTCATTACGGCCATATTTTTGATAATGATCTAGTCCGGATTTAAATTGATCATTCTGTATAGCCATCTTTACATCAGGGTTAACTATTAAATAAGCGGCCTCATCAAAATTGACAGATTTATCTGCATCAAAAAAACCACCAGAACTCACCTTAAAACTCTTGATAAACGCAGCAAACCTTAGGTTATCAACGGCATCAGAAAACACAACGCCGTTTGATAACTCCGTCACATAAAAATCAACAGACATAAAATGCGGCTGATGATGCGTAACCGTTACCTCTTTTTTAGAATTAATGGCGGAATCCGTTACAAACCTGACAACCACCAACAGAAACTCAGGGACTAACACCTCAACTTGATTAATTAAATGCGCATAGTCATCAAGCAACACAGACTGCTGAGTTACCAGCAAAAACAATACGGGGCTTAATTGACGTAATTGACGAAATCTTTCGACAGACCTAACAAAATGCTCGTAAACTTGCGCTTCGGTGGGATTATGATGATTAAATAAATATTTAATACCAAATTGATCACGGTAAAACATATGATCACAACAATTAGCGGCCGGCACATCCCGCTCTTCTAAGGGGATAACTTGATAATTTGACCTATCTAAAAAAGTATTAAAATCATCAGCCAAACAATGTGTTACCACTGCAGGATTAGTAAATAACCAATCGAAAGGTCCAGAGAACATCCTTAATTTTGTTTGCTTTAAAATCTCAGCAGCATGGCAGAAACTACCCAAAGAAACCGCCGATAAAAAAGTTTTATCAGCCCAACTTGGCGCAAAAAAATTGCTAGCCTCAGGAAACTCATTTTGTCTTAAACGATCATGATTATTGATATAGGCTTTAACCGCAAGCACATCTTGAGTTGATAAAAAAACAGTTGTTTCATTAAGCAACTGATCAATATCCGCACGCACATCCGGTAAAATTGGTTCATCCGTGTTTAACACTTCATTAATATAAGTTAACAACCATTCCTTTGGCGCACTACCTAAATACGTTGCCAACACTTGCATACCTTCTAGCGTCACCCTGCGGCGCATCTTTAAAGTAATACAATCGTCATGTAACCGCGAATAAGCTTGAACTTGATTAACAAAACCGATGCGATTCTGAAATGCGCTAAAAGCCCGCAACCAATAATCAAAATCAAATGCGGTTTTTAAATGTTCATCCAACTTACCCAATAGCACCGGCATAGTGCGCCTAAAAAAAACGGTGGGCTGACAAATAAAACAACCCTCTGCAAACTGCTTAATAAATGTTTCGGGCGGTAAGGTCGGATAATTACTTAGATAAACACCTGCAGCATCAACATGTTGCCCAAGACCATAAACCATTAAGAGCGAACTATCCAATTGCAAGGCCTGAACAGCACGACTAATGGCCGCCTCTGTATACAAGTCATCTGAATTGAGCCAGCCAATAATTGTGCCACGACTTTTAGATAAAGCATTATTAATGGCTTCTGCAGGGCCATTATCTGGCTGAGAAAACCAACGCAACCGAGCATCCGTTGCTTGACGATTTTTTAAAACGTCCAGCGTGCCATCAGTCGAGCCCCCATCAGCAACAATCAATTCTATTAAGGGATAATCTTGCCCCAAAACACTATCAATGGCTGCATTAATAAAACACACTTGATTAAGCGTAGGCATTAATACGGAAACGAAAGGACGATTATGCAAACTGAAGACTCTATAATTAATCAAATATGCTTAATTATAGCGGGCTATAAAGCGGTGTATATATAAAACGTATTTTATAAGCGGCAGCACCCCTTTTTTGTTAGACAAGTAAGCCCTACAAGATATACGCCTTAGGGGTTTGACGAGGTCTTCCAGGCTGATTTAAACCAACCTTACGACCTGACATAATTTCAACTTGCTTTTTAAAGTAGGCATTGCCTAGTGGCGTACCTGAAGATAAGCTCGCACGAATAATAGTCAATTCATCAGCATCCGTTATTATTTCAAATAAGCCCCGATAGGCAGATTGTCTTGCTTCGGCGTTATTTCCTATTGCCAAATATTGTTCATGAAACTGTATAACTGCATTATCAATACCTTGCGCATTAGCCGCATAACTTGACCAACGATACTTAGCAGGATGATCAACCATACCAGCGCGCACAGGATTCATTTCAATATAGCGCATACAACTTAAAAAATAAGCTTCAGATTCAATAACATTTCCTTTATGCCGACCTTCCCACAAACTACCTCTTCTAAAATTTGTTTAATCGTGCACCCTTGCTTTACCGCCTGG
>CAIVAH010000039.1 GCA_903903765.1 uncultured Methylococcaceae bacterium | reverse complement strand
GCTTCTGCCTTAAACTCGTCGGTATATCTGATGCCTCTCATTTAACTTCCTTTTAGTGATTTCAGACATTATCAACTGTCTACTAAATCGGGGGAAGTCCACTATCACGATTATTTTATTAATGAGAAAACTTTTCATTGGCAATCGAAAAGAAGCACCAATCAATCCAGTAAGGGTGCACTAAGTTTAAAATCTTCAGAAAAAATTACTCATTTATTTGTTCGTAAAACAGACAATATGTTTTTAGGAAATGCGAAGATTGCGGCTCCATTTACCTACTGTGGAGCTCTAAAAAGCGTACTTAATATTACTGGTAGCAATCCCATACAAGTGGAGTTTGAGTTGGAAAATGAATTGCCTGAGCGATTAAAGCAAGAGTTTTTGAGAATTTGATAGGCTTATTATCTTTAAGATTAGAGGTCTTTTGATCTTTCACTTCCTTGAGTTTTGCTTCTCTTAGCATAATTTTCAACATTAGAATTCAAATCAAATGATACAAGTGAGGTTGATATTTTTCCAGCGTAACGCTTAGCTTTGAGAGTTTGCCCTTCTTTATTCCAAAGATAAATTTCATTTTCAAAAGAAGCGCCTGCTCGATTTTGCACAGGTTCTTTAGTTAAAGCCCCATTGCCGTATTTAGCAATTAGCGCATCTCTGACAGAATAGAAAAATTGTGATTTGATATGGATGCGAATACTACTTAATTTTTCGTCATAGAAATGTAGTACCATCAAGTCAACTGGAACACCTGCAATCGTCTCTATCTCACGGTAATTTAAGGTGCAACTTTTATCGCCTAGTGGGCTTTGAGGTAATTTACAATTAAATTTCTGATTCTGCTCAATATCTGAAAAATTAGAGTCAAGAGCTATTCCCTTGAAGTCAAAACTGTCTGCAGCTTGTGCGGCGAAAATGATGTTGAATAAAAATACGCCAATAACAAGCTTCATTTTTAAATCTCCAAAAAAATTATTATAGAAAGACTGTTTGAGGCCTACTTAGCCGGAGTTTTGTTTTATGGGGTTAGGTCTAATACATTGAATGAGTTACATAGGGCTTCATTCGATCCCCAAACTATTTTATCTTTGACTTTCTTGTCTGAGGTTTTGCAACTCATCCATTCTTTGTTTTTACCTAGCAAGTAGTCCATACGGCTCCAAAAAATATCATAAATTGCTGTGCCTTCAATTGGTTGTCCGGGCATAGTAGATGAACTCGCTGTCCAAGCTCCATCTGTGGTTGCAGTTGGGGTGATGGTTTGAGTTTGAGTGTTTAATTGGATGGTTGCGCTAGTACCCTCCTTAGTTTGATTTGTAGTTAGCGTCCAATAATCGGTGCCTCGGGCAGCCGCCAAAACAAGATACACCGACCAATTTCTAGTTGCGTAAAAACCTGATTCCGAATGAAAAAACTTGTAATCATCACCATCAGAAAGTTTAAAAAGTTTCTCTGCGGCTGCTAATACCTCTTCTTTAGATTTATTCTCGTAAACCCTTGAAGATATTTGCAGTTGCTCATCACGCGATAATTGAGGTTTTGGTGTGGTTGCACATCCACCAAAAATTACGGTAAGAAAAATAACAACTAATATTTTCATGTAAATGTTATGAATCATATAATGACCTTTATGCCCTCGTGTATAGGTTATATCTTTACAAGTGTTATGACGCAATTATTAAATAAGCTCATATTTTTTTAGATATTATTAAATACTTTTAATCATTCATCTATATTTAAAAGAGTCAGATTACCTGATATCAAATAATTTATCCCAACTGCTATAACAATAATTACCAATCCAATTAGTACACCGCCATATGTCCCGCCAACTAAAAACAAAACGAACAATATATAAGCAATAATTAGTATTACATTCCCTAGTCGTGCAAAAAAATTCATAAGGCATCCAATCTGATGATGTTATTTAGAAAGTAATTTTTTATTAATCTAATTTTATGATTTTTCTCAAAATACCCTTCCTTGCCTCTTTTGCTTTCTTATATCCTATACCTGTCTTAACGAATAAAGCTGAAATAAATGATGAATAGTACAAAAACTTTTGAATTTTAAATTCTGGGTTACAGAAGAATGATTGATGTTGAAGGTAAAGTCCTACATAGCCCCTACATAAGCTGTAAAAACAAAAAAGGCTTGCAAGTGATTAAACCTGTAAGCCTTGATTTTATTGGTGGCCGAGACTGGAATCGAACCAGTGACACGCGGATTTTCAATCCGCTGCTCTACCGACTGAGCTACTCGGCCATACTGCTTTTAAAGCCATGCGAAAGTCGGTAAATATTCGCAAGCCGCGCATTATAGCAAACTTCTTATGCGTGTGACAAAAAAATCAAGGAACCCCGTCTGACTTAAGCTGTGTGGCTTGCAGGGGATTTGATGAAATTGAATTTGATTGATGCGTTAGCCAAGGCCCAGAAACCGACTAAATAGATGGCGGTGTACCCTAAGTAGCTAGGTAGATAGTTCCAACCGTATTGCATGGTTTCTACTAGGCCATGATTAGGAAAGCGGCCAGAAAATAAGTAATAGGTTTGGGTGGAAATAACAAAAGCCGTAGACGTTGCAACGAGGGCGGCTAAGCTGAACTTAACTGCGTCTAAACCATTGCTTTGCTTGCCTAGCCATACGCCGGCAAACCACATGGCAGCGTAAGTGGGCAACATGCCCCAATAGCCTACCGTTAAGCAAAAAGCCTGCAAACTATCAATCGCCGCGGCGCTAAAATCGATGGCCGTAGCCAACACCACAAAGAAAGCCAACCAACCGGCTTTTCTTAAGTACAATCCACCTATTAATAGCAATGCCAAACTTGCATCGGGCAAGGCCACATGGGTTAACACGTGGCTGCCACGGGTTAACAACATGAAGAAGGCAATGGCCGCTGCTATGGCTAAGTGCTTGCTAGCGGTATCTTTAAAATTAAAAAGCATGGTTTGCTCCGTATCGAATTTGGGCAGTGTTAAATTTATTGTTAGGCATTATAGCATTCATCAAAAGACTTGGTTATTTGACCTATGGTTTAGGAACCCAACGCACACTGACGAACAAATTGGTGCCTGGCGTATTGTAATCTGGAGCGTTTGGGTTTCCTGAAAATGCACTGGTTGCTAGCACATATTGGCGATTGAACACATTATTGATGCGTGCACTCATGGTCCAGCTTTCGTCCACTTTATATTTAGCCGTTAAATTAAGTAGCGTGTAGCCAGCTAGCTTAAATTGATTGGCGGCATCGTCATAGCGCTGGCCGTTGGCGATCACTTCGCTGCCTATTTCTAGATCATGCCATTTTCCTCCTACCCAAATGACACCGTGTTGCTTGGATCGGCGTGTCAACACTTTGCCAGTGTCCTCATTTTTTGGATCTTGGATGTCGGCGCTGGCTCGAACGTGATAATGATCTAACCAACCTTCGTAGCTTAATGTTAATCCTTGGATGCGAGCTTGGCCAACGTTAGCGGGACCATCGGTTGATGTGCCGTTAGACCCGACAATTAGGTTGCTGATGTTGTTTTCATAAGCGGTCGCGGATAAGCGATGGTGGCCTTGGTCATAGGCTATCGATATTTCGGTGTTCTTCGCGCTTTCCGGTTTGAGGTTAGGGTTGCCCTCATAGGTATACGGGTAGAACACGCCTAGATAGGTGTAGCTGTAATCCGAAAAAGGGTAGTACAAATCGTTGAATGTGGGCGCACGGTAAGCTGTGCCATAACTGGCGGTGGTACGCCATTGCGAATTAATTTTATAGGCGTAGCCTATGTTGCCTGTCGTGTAATTGCCAAATTGAGAATTGTCATCAAGGCGTAAGCCAAATTTAAGGGCATGGGCATTATGGTCAACTAGGTAGCTGCCTACGTAACCGTTGCTGGTGCGTTTTTTTTCAGAAAAATCGACGCTGCCTTTTACTTTATCCTCAATTCTGTCGTAGGCCAGTATTAAATTACCCAGCGGCAGTTTGATGTCATTTTGCCAATAGACTTGCCTTTGTTTGGTTTGTAGGGTGCTGGTGCCAAAAGAGAAGCCTTGGCTATTTTGCTGGTCTTCACTTTCACCCAGCGTCAAACTGCTGTTCCAATAGTCGCTAAGTTTGTTCTTAGATGTTAAGGATAGGATTTGTTGGGAGTTGTCATTAAAAGCCGGCGCATCGCTGTTGTCGGTGTTGTAATGGCCATTGGATGTGTAAATACGTGCGCCAATTTCATGGCCTACGGCTATCTGATGGCTAATGTTAGCGTTGATGGTTAGGTTTTTAAATGAATCGTTATCGCTGTCGTAACCGCTATTTACCCGTAAGCTGGAAATGCCATCGGTGTGGATGGAATTCACGCCCAAATAAGCGGCAGTGCTTTCGTTTGAAGCACTCAGTGTGGCAGAAAGGTCCTTGGTATTATTGCTGCCATAACCGGCGGTAACCGTTGCATAGGGCTGGCCCTTGCCTTTTTGGGTGAATATTTGTATGACGCCACCTATCGCGTCGGCACCATAAAGACTGGAAGCCGGGCCCCTCAAAATTTCTATGCGGTCAATTTGCGAAAGCGCAATTTGACTCAAGTTAGCGGCTCCATCTGTGGCTGAAGAGACGCGCATGCCATCAATTAAAATAACGGCAGATTTCGAGCCGTTTCCCCTAATTCGTATGTACGAGGTGGATCCCACTCCGCCGGTTGAGTCCATTTCTATGCCAGGTTGGGTACTTAATAATTCGTTTATGGTGGATTGCCCTGCGCGGTCTATGTCTTCTCGACTAATGACACTCACGTCACCAATCACGCTGTCACGGGATTGCGGAATACGATTTGCTACTACTACGACATCTTTTAAATGGTGGTCTTCTGCAGCAAAAGTTAAGTTTGAAAATGCCAAGCCCAGTAGGCCGGCAAAGATGGATTTAATCATTGTTATCTCCCTTTCGCAGGCGTCCCCGCATGCAAATTTTTTATAAAACTAGGAAATACAAGGAAGACATGAATAAAGAAAGAAAGCGCGGTCAACCTAAATCGACGCTATAAAGCGCAGCCTTTGTTTACCGTCACCCCGCGGCATTTACTAGCGTGCCTTAACATAAGGCGTTGTCTTTAGGCCGGTCTCCGGGCTGGTGAGCCTT
>CAIVAH010000038.1 GCA_903903765.1 uncultured Methylococcaceae bacterium | reverse complement strand
TGGCAAAACAACATTGTCAACCACAATGCCAAATCCCGTGATTATAAGTGCGGAAGGTGGCTTACTGTCAATTAAAGACAGCAACATACCTTATGTTGAAGTTTCTAACATGAGTGATTTAAATGAAATCTACGCATGGCTGTTAACCCCAGAAGGTAATCAATTCGACTCGGTAATTTTAGACAGTTTGTCTGAAATTGGCGAAGTGGTTTTAATTCATGAAAAAACACAAAACAAAGATGGTCGCGCTGCTTATGGCGAGATGGCAACGCAGATGACGGCATTGATTCGTGCCTTTCGTGATTTGCCAGGTAAAAATGTTTTGATGACCGCCAAGGTTGAGAAGTCCCAGGACGAAACAGGTCGCATGATGTATGCGCCATCAATGCCTGGTGCTAAGTTAGGACAAACACTTCCATACTTTTTTGATTTGGTGTTAGCACTTCGAGTAGAAAAAGATGCTGACGGTGTAGCGCAACGCGCATTGATGTGCGATAGCGATGGATTATGGATGGCAAAAGACAGATCCGGCAAACTTCAAGCATGGGAGCAACCAGACCTAGGTGCAATAATTAGAGAGATTGGCGGTGCAAAATGAACATCACAGAATTATCTAACCGCTGGTTAGAATTAAAGGTACAAGAAGACTACGTTATTTCGGAGCGTAGATACATCGAAGATCAAATATCTTCTTTGATGAAAATACAGGAAACGCTTGAAGGAGTTGAAACAAAAAAAATCGGTAACTTTGTTATCAAAGTTACTGGACGAATTGACAGAAAAGTTAATTCAGAAATGCTACAAGAAATTGCGGCAGAAAATGGATTATCCGAGCATCTGTCTGCTTTATTTAGATGGACACCCGCCATCAACATGACAGCGTGGAAAAGATGCTCACCCGAAATAACGGATGTTTTACTTGGTGCTGTTACATCAAAACCTGGTAGACCATCATATAAAATTACAATTGGAGAATAATCATGGCTTTTTTAGAACAAACTTTTAGCGTAGAAGACTTACCGGTTTCAATCAATAACTTTGAACCACTTCCAGAGGGTTGGTACACATCAGCTATTTCTGGTGCTGAAATCAAAACAACCAAAGCTGGCAACGGTCAGTACATAAATGTCAAATACACTATTCTTGGACCAACACACCAAGGACGTATTGTGTTTGGAATGATCAACATTAAAAACCCAAATCCTCAAGCAGAAGAAATTGGTCGACAACAACTTGGTGAAATCATGCGTGCAATTGGTTTAGCTAAGGTATCAGACACGGATCAATTGATTGGTGGCAATTTATCCATCAAATTAAAAATCACGCCAGCAAATGGCAATTATGATGCATCTAATAGTGTGTCTGGATTTAAATCGTCTGGTAATGGCATTGTCATGGCACAAAAATCTATACCACCAACTGATGGCAAAGCACCACCACCTTGGGCAACTAAATAAGTAACAAAATAAGGGCGTTTAACACACGCCCTTTTTTCCTTGGGAGTATTTATGTTAATTCCAGAATCAAATCATTCTATTGGTGTGCTAGTAAACAAGGCGCACCAAGAGCGAAAAGAAAAACCACGTCCACATATGGGCGGATCCATGCTTGGTCATTCATGTGACCGATGGCTTTGGTTGTCTTTTAGATGGGCAGTCCAAGAAGAATTTGAAGGTAGATTGTTAAGATTGTTTAGACGTGGACACATGGAGGAAATCACTATTGTTTCAGATTTAAGAGCTATCGGTATTCATATTGACAATACATCTGAGCATCAATCGCGTGTTGATTTTGGATGTCATGTGTCTGGATCTATTGACGGCATTATATTTTCTGGCGTACCAGAAGCACCAAACAAAAAACATATTTTAGAGGCCAAGACACATTCATTAAAATCGTTTGATGATTTAGTTAAGCATGGCGTAGAAAAGTCTAAGCCGATGCATTACATACAAATGCAAGTGTACATGCATGGTGCTGATATTGATCGCGCACTTTACTATGCAGTCTGTAAAAACGATGATCGTATTTACACAGAGCGAGTTAAGTTTGTGCCAGAGATTGCTGAAAAATACATCAGTCGCGGTCATAGGATTGTTAAGTCAGAGCGAATGCCAGAACCACTTAGTCCAGATCCAAGTTGGTATGAATGCAAATTTTGTGCAGCACATGAGTTTTGCCATAAAACGAAAATAACTCAACATGTTAATTGTCGAACCTGTGCGCATTCAACTGCGATGGATGACAGCACCTGGCGATGTGAACGCCATGATGCGGATGCTATCCCAGTAGAATTTCAACGAGTTGGTTGTGACGCGCATGTGCTACATCCAGACCTTGTGCCTTATCAACGCAAAGATTCGCCAGATGGTAATCATGCAGTCTATGTCATTGATGGTGTAGACGTAATCAATGGTGAAAATGGTTATAAGTCATTAGAGATAGTGTCAAATCCTCAGGCGTGTATTAGTGGTGATACTTTTATTGCTGATATTAGAAATAAATTTGATGGGAAGATAGTAGGATGAAACTCAGAGATTATCAACAACGATCCATAGATGAACTTTACGCATGGTTTAATGCTGGTCATGAAGGCAATCCCTGTATGGTGTTACCCACCGGATCTGGCAAAAGTCATATTATTGCCGCACTTTGCAAAGATGCGCTTCAGCAATGGCCAGAAACCAAAGTATTAATGCTCACGCATGTTAAAGAGCTGATCTCACAGAACGCTGAAAAAATGAGAGAGCATTGGCAGAATGCACCGCTGGGTATTTATTCATCAAGTCTAAAGAAAAAACAACTTGGCGAACCAATTACATTTGCCGGTATTCAATCTGTTCGAGATAAAGCGCACCAACTGGGCCATATTGATTTAGTCATCATTGATGAATGTCATTTGGTGTCGCATAAAAATGAGGGCGGTTATCGTAATTTATTATCAGATTTGAGTGTAATCAATCCACGATTGCGCGTAATCGGTTTAACTGCTACGCCATATCGTTTAAATCATGGATTGATTACAGATAAGCCAGCGTTGTTTGATGACATGTTAATGCCAGTCACCATTGAGTATCTGATCAGCAAAGGATTTTTATGCACATTAAAATCTAAAATGACGAAAACAAAACTTGATACCAGTGAAGTGCATAAACGTGGTGGTGAATTTATTGAGTCAGAGTTGCAAGCTGCGGTTGATACGGATGATAAAAACAAAGACGTTGTAAGTGAAGTTATTAGACTTGCTGGTGATAGAAAAGCCTGGTTGTTTTTCTGCGCTGGTATTGATCATGCCAAGCATGTAAAAGACATGTTAATTAGCAAAGGGATTACAGCAGAATGTGTCACAGGTAAAACGCCACATGCGCAACGCGATAGAATTATTGCTGATTATAAAGCTGGTAAAATTAGAGCATTAACAAACGCCAATGTGTTAACAACCGGGTTTGATTATCCAGACATTGACTTGATTGCAATGCTTCGCCCAACGATGTCATGCAGTCTTTACGTTCAAATGGCTGGGCGTGGTATGCGCCCAAAGTCACATACGGATCATTGTTTGGTGTTAGATTTTGCTGGCGTAGTTGAAACGCACGGGCCTATCACGAATGTAAAACCGCCAAACAAAAAAGAACCAGGCAAGGAAAGAGAGGCACCCGTTAAAGTATGCGATGAATGCGCTGAATTGGTGGCTATATCCGCCAAAGTTTGTCCAGCGTGTGGACATAGGTTTCCAGAACCAGAAGAAGCGGCATCGACATTAAAGCTCAGAAACGATGACATTATGGGCATTGAAGGTTCAGAAATAGAGGTAACAAGCTGGAACTGGCGCAAGCATACATCTAAAGCGTCTGGAAAAGAGATGCTTGCCGTGACCTATTATGGTGCTTTATCTGATGCGCCAGTGACAGAATATTTTTGTGTGGATCATGAAGGATATGCAGGAGATAAAGCTAAAAGTTTATTTAATAAAATTTGCGCTAATAGTAATGTAAATGCGGTTTATAGCGGAAATGTTGATTTAGATAGGGTAGCGGCTTATATGCAAAAAAAATCAACACCACCATCATTAATTGAGTACACCAAAGATGGTAAATTTTATCGCGTAATAAATCGGAGTTGGGATGTATAAAGAACCAGATTTTCTAATTGAATATAAAAAAATGAAGGCATTGGCACCACCAAAGTGTTGTCATACCTGTGACTTTTATACTAAAAAAACGATGTTTTGCTCAAAATATAATATGAATCCGCCAGAGGATTTTGTGAATACTCAAGATTCCTGTCCTAACTACATTGAGGAGTTGCCATTCTGATGACTACCATTATTAAAGAAAAAATACCGTCCGAGCATTACGAACAAGCATTATTTGTGCAGTGGTTTAGACGTACCTACCCTGGCGTTCTTATCCATTCAATTCCTAATGGAGGTCATCGTAGCAAATCAGCGGCTGTCGCGTTAAAAGTAGAAGGAACAGTGGCAGGCATACCAGATCTTTTTATCCCTGCTTGGAAACTGTGGGTGGAAATGAAGCGCACCAAAGGCGGTGTTGTCAGTCCAGATCAAAAAAAAATTATTGAGTATCTTAAAAGCATAGGCTACCAAGTCATTGTTGGTAAAGGGTTTTTACATGCTAAAGAACAAATAGAACAATTTATTGTAAAAAATTAACATTTTATTGTTTACTTCGTGAACAGGTATGATATTATTTAACCACGTTCACAAGAACGCAAACAAAAATAAAATAACTAATTGGAGTAAGAAACATGAAAACATTTAAATTAGACGGCATTATTGGACAAATTGACCAACACGGTTTTATTTTTTGGGGTGGAATTGGTTGCCACCTTTCTGGTTTAACAGATGATTGCGCATTAAAAATTGCGGCATTAAAAGCAAAATAACAACAAACAAATCGCGGTGTAAGCCGCGCATTAGGAGAACAAGATGAAAAAAATTGAAAATAGAATTGAAAAATTAGAGTTAAGTTACTCAGATGAAGTAATTTTAAAGTTGCGCTTACAACTTGAAGACGCAAAAAGTGGGGAATGGACTGCTGAAGAATTATCAGCGCATTTATTATGCGAAGATTTTGGTTTGCAATCTGATGAACTCAATGACATACGCGATGTACAACATGACATTATAAATTATTTTGGAGAATAAAAATGGAAGCAATAATTTACTTTGATATTATGACAAACGATGGCTATGAAATAGGCGTTGTGGCTACAGCAATGTTAAGCGGAAAAAGAATTGAAGCAACTTTTCATCACGATATTGAAGATGATCGTGAATGCTTGGTTAGTAACATTCAGTTTTTTAATGACGAAGGCGAGCAATTTAGCGGATCAGAAAAACTTAAAGAAATCGTTTTTGAACACATTGACGATAACGATATGAAAATTTACAAAGATGCTGAGAAAGGATCAGATGTTATTTACATTGACGACTTTAAAAGCGATCACAATTTAATCGATTTACTATAACCAATTACTCCTACCTCTGCCGCTAAGACGAGTGGCTTTTTTTTAAAGGTGATTTATGAAAGAAATATACGATTTTTTACTAATGCTCGACCAAACAGGCGCGGCATATTTGATTTTTT
The DNA here is from genome assembly GCA_903903765.1 of uncultured Methylococcaceae bacterium. Classification (GTDB taxonomy): domain Bacteria; phylum Pseudomonadota; class Gammaproteobacteria; order Methylococcales; family Methylomonadaceae; genus Methylobacter_C. The sequence goes on along the minus strand of CAIVAH010000038.1, from coordinate 267 downwards.
TACTTGGCTTTTTGTTGATGGCTGATTATTGTACCCGTGCGCAAGAACGAGCAAAAAAACTGCGTTCTGCATTAAAAGACGTGCAATATTGGTACGACACAGATTCTTCAGATGATGGTTTAACTGAAGTAATGAATGTAGTTGATAAAGCATTGGGGGAATAAAATGAGCGCAACACTAGCACTAACGCTTAGCTTTTTGACTGTCGATACAAACATCGACAAGCGCGGGCGCACGACATCTCACGAAACGATTGCATACACTACG
>CAIVAH010000037.1 GCA_903903765.1 uncultured Methylococcaceae bacterium | reverse complement strand
CATCGGATTGTATTTTGGTATGACGCTAAACAGGAGTTACGCCATAGCTTTGAAGGATTGAATATATCCGGCGTTGAGAAAATAGAACTGCTGAATAATGAGTTTGGTGTTAAGCACCGGGTTTTACGAGGGCAACCTGAACAAAAGTTTTTGCTGTATCGAGAAGGCCCACAAGCTGATGATTTAGACAATTGGTTATTGGATGTGCAATTGGCTTACGGTGAGTTTCGGACTGATCAAGTGGCAATTATATTGGCTGAGCTAGAAATCAGCCTTGAGTTTGCAGAAGTGGTGCGAGCTCATTTAGAGTTTTATCAAGCCAATAAACGTAAAGAGGTCTTAACACGCTTACTAAAAGCGGATGATACGTTGGGTGCTATTCGTTTAAAGATGCTGGCAGTTTGTGCAAACGCTGAGCCGCGTTTGGATTCTGTAGTGGAATGTTTACTGCAAGAGTTGGCTGAAGGGCGCAGTGATAAAATCAAATTAATTGAGCGTTGTCATCTGGATGCTTTTTTCTGGGAACAAATGACGCGCTGCTATGGTTATAAAAGCGCTGACCCCAGTATTCATGATTTTGTTATTGAGCTTTTTAAATCTTGTTATGCCATGGGTTTGGAAGGTGAGATTCGTTTAAATGGCGATGCCTTGGTATTTTTAAAGCGCTGGAAAGACAGTCGTCAGTTTGAAACAAGTTTTGAAACCTTGTCTGCTGAGTGTGCGGATACTTTAGGTATTGAAAAGGATTTAACTAAACGCGATTTTAGAGCGTTAATTGAACTAGATTACTTTCGTTTAATTGATCAAAAGATTATCAGTGACTTGGTTACTCAGGTGGCATTAAGAACCCTGAGTAGTGGTGATATTACGCTATGGGTGCGTCAGCGTAGACAGAGCCATTGGTATCGAGAATATCGGCATTTGTATGAAGCTATAGATTTTGCGGCCCAGTTTTTTCAAATCTTGGGCGATGCGCAGTTAACGATGGGCAGTTTTGTTGAAGGCATTGAGCGTTATAGTCGGCTTTGGTTTAAGTTAGATCAGTTGTATCGTAAATTTACTTATCATGTCAGGTTATCCGGTCAAGCTACTTTATTGGGCGCACTATCAGAACAAGTCGAAAACTTTTATGCCAACAATTATTTATTAAAACTGAATGATCAATGGCAGGCGTATGTGGATAGCTGTCAGCAATGGGAGGCAAGTCCTGTGCTGTTGCAAGCTCATTTTTATGAACGTTGTGTGAAGCCGTTCTTAAATAAAGACAATAAAGTCTGCGTTATTATTTCTGATGCGTTACGTTATGAAATTGGCGATGAGTTGCTGAGTTTAATTCGTCAAGAAGATCGTTATGATGCTCAGTTAGAGCCGGCTTTATCGATGTTACCAAGTTATACCCAGTTGGGTATGGCGGCTTTATTACCTAATACTTCTTTAGCCTTGGCCAATAATGACTCAGGTACTGTTTTGGTGGATGGCTTGAGTTCTCAGGGCACAGCCAATCGAATTAAAATTCTCAATCACACCATAACCCAACGCAGCACAGCCCTTAAAGCCGATGCTTTTATGGCCTTAAATAGGGATGATAGTCGAGCCATATTACGCGATCATGATGTGCTATATATTTATCATAATCGGATTGATGCTACCGGTGATAAGCGAGAATCTGAAGAACGGGTTTTTGAAGCAGTTGAAGATACGCTGCAAGAGTTGATTAAGTTAATTAAAAAGCTAACCGGTGCTAATGCTAGTAATTTGATTGTCACCTCTGATCATGGGTTTATTTATCAAAATCGGGCCCTAGAAGAGAGCGATTTTGCAGAGGTTGAACCGCAAGGACAGCCAGTTTTATTTTATGACCGACGTTTTGTCTTAGGCTTAGATTTGCAAGAGACGCCAAGTTTACGACAATTTAATTCTGCTGAGTTGGGGTTAGTGGGTGATGTGGAAGTACAGATTCCAAAGTCTATTAATCGCTTGCGCTTAAAAGGTTCGGGTAGTCGATTTGTGCATGGCGGAGCGTCATTGCAGGAAGTGGTTATTCCTGTACTTAAAATCAACAAGAAAAGGCAGAGCGATATCTCTGCGGTTGAAGTAGATATTTTAAGAGGTGCGAGTTCTGTTATTACTTCTGGTCAATTGGCAGTAGGGCTTTATCAAGCGCAACCGGTAACTGATAAAGTGAGGCCAAGAACCTTAAGAGCCGGTATCTTTACGCAAGACGGTGATTTAATTTCTGATAGTCATGAGCTTACGTTTGATTTAAGCTCTGAAAATCCTAGAGAACGTGAACTGCAAGTGCGTTTTGTACTGACACGTAAAGCGGATGATGCCAATGGTCAGGAAGTGATATTGCGCTTAGAGGAACAACATTCGGGTACTTCACATTATAAAGAATATAAAACGCTCACTTTTCAAATGCGCCGATCATTTACCAGTGATTTTGATTTTTAAAAGGATTGTATGAACGAACTTGATCAAAAAATTAATACTCACTTTGCGGGCTTAGTTGTCCGTAAAGACTTGGTTAAAACCGTTAAGGGCAATGCGATTGTACCGTCTTATGTGCTGGAGTATTTATTAGGCCAGTATTGCGCAACCAGTGATGACGCTTCTATTAAGACAGGGATTGAGACGGTTAAGGAAATCTTACGTAAGCATTATGTGCATCGTAATGAAGCGGGTTTAATTCGTTCGCATATTAAAGAAAAAGGCCGTTATAAAGTCATTGATAAAATTAGTGTGGCTTTAAATGACAATGAAGATGTTTATGAGGCGACATTTTCTAATCTAGGTATTAAGAAGGTATTAGTTGATTCAAGAACTGTTAAGACGCATCCTAAATTATTGGTGGGCGGTGTGTGGTGTCTTGCTGATTTAGAATATGAATTTGCTGAAGAAAAGAATGATAGTCCTTGGATATTGGCTTCGTTAAAACCTATTCAATTATCGCATTTTGATTTTGATAGTTATGTAGAAGCTCGTAAGCAATTTACTACGGACGAGTGGATTGATCTGTTAATTCAAAGTATCGGTTTTAATCCTGAGTTGTTTGGTAAACGCAGTAAGATGACCCAACTTATTCGACTCATTCCCTTTTGTGAACGTAATTACAATGTGTTGGAGTTGGGGCCTAAGGGTACCGGTAAATCACATATTTATTCTGAGTTTTCTCCTCATGGCATTTTAGTGTCGGGTGGGGAGGTAACAGTACCTAAATTGTTTGTTAATAATTCATCAGGAAAAATTGGTTTAGTAGGGTACTGGGATGTAGTGGCCTTTGATGAGTTTGCTGGTAAGCAAAAGAAGGTTGAAAAAGCCTTAGTTGATATCATGAAGAATTACATGGCGAACAAGTCTTTTTCGCGTGGGGTTGAAACTTTTGGAGCTGAGGCATCCATGGTTTTTATTGGTAATACTCAGCATACTGTGCCTTATATGCTTAAACATTCAGATTTATTTGATGAGTTGCCCGATAAGTTTTATGACTCTGCCTTTCTAGATCGAATTCATTATTACATTCCGGGGTGGGAAGTGGATGTAATTCGTGGCGAAATGTTTTCTAGTAATTATGGTTTTGTGGTGGATTATCTAGCCGAGATTCTTAGAGCCATGCGTAATCATGATTATTCTGATCGGTATAAAGAGCATTTTACCTTGTCATCAGCTTTATCAACCCGTGATCGTGATGGTATTAATAAAACCTTCTCTGGCTTGATGAAGGTTTTATATCCCCAAGGTGAAGCGTCTAAAGAAGAAATTGAAGAGCTTTTAAAGTTTGCCATTGAAGGTCGTAAGCGCGTTAAGGATCAATTGATGCGTATTGATACGACGTATCCAAAAGTAGCGTTTACTTATGAGGATTCTGCAGGTCAAACCTTAAGGGTTAAGACGCTTGAAGAAGATGAATATCCTGATTTGTATTATAAAACCGTGGCTGAAACCACGCTGGAGACTATTGATACGGATAGTATTTTAACAGAGTCTGAGTTAAGCCCTGTGTCTGTGCAAGTTGAAAAGCCGGTTGCGTCAAGCGTGCTTAAAGAACAGCATCGTAGTTTTCAAGAGAATCAAAAAGGTATTTCTTATGATATGTTGTTTGGTGAGTATTTACGGGGTGTAAGTAAAATAACGATTACTGACCCTTATATTCGGTTGTTCTATCAGATCCGTAATTTAATGGAGTTTATTGAAACTGCACTTAAGTTTAAAGCGCAAGACGAAGAAATAGCTATACACCTTAT
>CAIVAH010000036.1 GCA_903903765.1 uncultured Methylococcaceae bacterium | reverse complement strand
TTGTTCTGCAATTGCTTTTTCGATCGATTCTTTGTCAATTTGTTGCTGTAAGTTTTGAAGTTTGACGAGGCGAGTGGCTAATACTTTGCTGATTTGTTCTGCTATATCGGGTCGTTTAATTAATATATCTTGGAATGAATCTTTATCTAGTCTATAAGCTAATACATCTGTCTTGGCGATCACTGTTGCAGTTCTAGGAGTGCCCGTCATTAAACCCATTTCACCTAAAAAACAGTGATCATTAATAGTGCTAATTAATCTACGTTCGCTATCAGGTGCCTCCAAAAATATTTCTACCACTCCACTTTTAATTATAAAAAGCCAATTAGCAATCTCTCCCTGTCGCATAATTGTGTCACCATGTGCAAAAGGTGTATAAACCAATTTTTCAGCAACCTTAGTTATTTCTGTTTCATCCAGAACATTAAAAAGGTCAAGTTGATTTAGAGCTTCTATGCGTTTTTTTAAAAATAACATCTGTTTATTTTGTTCGTAGACATTATCTTTATAGGTTAAATGTATATTTTGTTGAGGACAAGCTAAATCCATTCCTGATCTTTGTAGTGCTGCATAAATTCTTGAGCGTACCGCTGAATCTGTAGAATCATCAAATTCGATATCAGTTAACCAATAACGTAAAGCATAATGAGCCGCACTTGGATTTAAAGCCATTAGAATACAATTAGGTCTAGGTGTTATAGCAACGTTTTGTATGTGACCATTTATCACAGCATTTTGAACAGTTTCTATGACATCCCCTGTGAGCTTATCATAGCCCACATCGAACGTTACCCATCTTCGCCATTGTAATGGCTGATTTTTACGTCTACCGTGAATAGTAAACTTGTTTTTCATCAATAAACTATTTGGAATTACAATCATTTCCCAGTCACGAGTTTCAATTGCTGTGTATCTCCAATGTACTTCAGATACTCGTCCTTTGATTTCATTAACTTCTACCCAATCTCCTAATTTAATAGAGTTATCTAACTGTAATGATAGTCCGCTGAGAAGATTTCCTAAAGTATCCTGCATAGAAAATGCCAATACAGCTGTTAATACTGAGGAGGTAACTACGATATCAGATAAATTTAATCCCGTTTGATGGAGATAGAACAACAACCAAATTCCGTAGGTAAATCCGACAGCAAGGTCTCCCAAAATGCTAACAAGATTAATTCTGCATAATGGAAGGGCTAACCGGAATAAAAAGAAACCGTTTATTCTTATTGCAGATATTCCGCATACTACGATTCCAATTTCGTGTAATACTTTGCTAACTTGTTGAATATTAATTATATCTAATAGACCGCTTAAAATTATTGTGCAATATGATAGGATGTATATTGTTAATGTATTGCTAACTGTTCTCCTTTCATGAGGGTGCCAGCGCCATAATGCCGCGGTCATTAGTAAAAGAAAAATTAATAATAAATTGAATTGATTATGTTGTAAGACGAAGCTAAAAAAATCTTCCCAATGTAAAGCTAATTGTGACATCAAATTCTCATGCATGAATGGGGTTTCAGGATTTTATTACCAAATTAAGTGGTACTTGTTAAGAAAATAATAGCAATAATCTAGCCATATATAATGAATATCGATTTCATTGGTACATTCACTTCAAATTTAGAATTAATCATTGGGAGTAATTTTAGCGACTGATATTGCACCATTATGTTTATTTTTATAATAATACGCACCAAATTAGTGAATTTATTTGTTTTAAACACAAAAAATTATATAGTAAATTTGTGACGCATGCTAATTTGGCTGCTATTTGAGTATTGTTAAAGTACTGTTATTTTGTACTAAAATAATAAATAGGCCTTGGTATGATTACTGCTGTTAATTTCTCGGATATATATTTAGTTCGATTTCATATATTCTGTATATTTAATTAAGAGAAAATACAGTAAACGTTATGCTTAGGTTTATGGTGCAAAAAAGTGAATAGAGATGATGACGTATTTGGCAATTTTCTCACGGAAATGGCGGAACGATTAGTAGATATAGAACAAAGCTTACAAGAGTTAGAGAATGGTTTTAGTAAAGATGTAATAAATAAGCTTTTTCGTGCAGTGCATACCATCAAAGGTGGGTGTGGATTTTTTAGTCTGACTAAAATCACCGAGCTTGCTCATGTTTTTGAAGATGTCTTGATGAAAATAAGGGAGGAAAGCATTGTTTTTGATGACAAAATGCTACCGACTTTTTTTGCGGCTTGCGATGCGTTAAGGGATATGTTTGAGTCAAATGATTATGGCAATAATTATGAAATTAAAGAGATTTGTGCCGATTTATTAAGTGGTAGTCTAAGTAGTCAAACTTTTATAGAAGTTCCCCTATTAGAAAAACATAATGATTCAAAACCAATTGAAAAAATACCTGTAGTTAATCAAACTACTCAAGAAATTAATACATTTAATTCTCTTCCACCCACTATCAGTAAGGATTCAACCTTTGATACTGATTTTGCAGTTGATAGTAAATCAAAATTGAGTTCGAAAAATAGTCTCGATGCCGCCCAAACACAAAATGAAACTATTAGGGTGAAAGTTGATTTACTTAATCGATTGATGGAATTAACCGGCGAAATTGTCGTTGGAAGGAATCAACTTCTCCGTCAGTTTGTGGACTCAGATAATAAAATTGCTCTTTCATCAATGGCTCATTTAATATCTGATTTACAGCAAGTTGTTTTACAAACCAGAATGCAACCTATTGGTGGCACATTCACTAAATTCAACCGTATCATTCGTGATCTCTCGAAGCAATTAAATAAACAGATAAAGCTAGTTATCAAAGGAGAAGAAACTGAATTGGACAGAAGTATAATTGAGTCATTATCTGATCCTTTGACACATCTTATAAGAAATTGCTGTGATCATGGGATAGAAAGTTCTCAATTAAGAGTGAAAAACGGTAAGGATCCAACCGGAACAATTTCCCTAGAGGCCAAAAATGAAAGAGGTCAAGTATCAATCACCATTGAAGATAACGGAGCAGGTATTGATATTGAAAAAGTTAAACATAAAGCATTAAAATCAGGCTTGATTTTACCCCAGCAAGCAGCATCAATGAGCGACATTGAAGCCGCCAATTTAATTTTTAATCCTGGTTTATCAACAATAGATACGATTACGGATTTATCCGGTCGTGGTGTAGGTATGGACGTTGTAAAATCAACTGTGGAGAAATTGGGTGGGGCATTAGAGTTAGAAACTAAAAAAGGAATAGGTACCAAGATAATTTTTTATCTACCGACTACGTTGGCGATTATGTCGTCTCTTATAGTTCGGATTGGTAACAATAGATTTGCAATTCCTCACTCTGAGTTACGTGAAGTAATTTTGATTCGTCCGGGAGATCAATTGCAAATTGAAAAAATAATGGATAAAGCAGTATATCGATTGCGAGGTAATCTAATACCTATTCTCAATATGTCTGAAATTACTGGAGATAAATTAACTATATGTGTTGAAAATGATCATAGTATCTTTTTAGTTCTTCATTCTGGTTTAATTCAATTTGGTTTACTTGTTGATTCAATTGAACATACTGAAGAGATAGTTATTAAACCATTACCTGATATTCTTAATAAGCTTTCTTATTACGCAGGTAGTTCTATTTTAGGTGATAGTGATGTTGCGATGGTCTTAAGTGCCAATGGTATTTCACAGAATCAAAACTTACATTTGCAAGAATTAAATTTACTATCAGTAAATAACAAATCTTTTGAAGATTTGCAATTAATGGACATGCAAGAAAAACAAGATTTATTAGTTTTTCGTTGTGGTTCAGATGAGCAATTGGCAATTCCACTATCATTAGTTTTTAAAATTGAAAGAATTGATGTAAACGATATAGACACC
>CAIVAH010000035.1 GCA_903903765.1 uncultured Methylococcaceae bacterium | reverse complement strand
TAGGATGTTGACTGAGATGATCAATCGTAGTGCCCGTTGAGCAGCCTAAATCACACACAATACCGCCCGTTTCAGGCAAAAAATCCATGATAAGATCCGCTTGAATGCGTTGCACTTCATTATAAAAAGGCACGCTTCTGGACACCATGTTGTCGAAGACTTTGGCTACTTTCTCATCAAAAGCAAAGTCTTCAATCCGAGTGGTTTGCTGAAATACTCTATCTTGTTCAGTCATGGCAGAAATTTATTAATTTAAGAAAAATTAAGAGTCATCAACCTGATCAGCGAGCTGGGCTAGTTTTTCAATAAGGCTGTCTAATTGTTCTGCGGTTTCTGCACGAATAGTTGCATGGGCCACTTTACGGCCTTTGCGAGGGGCTTTGTCGTATAGATGTAAATGTGTATTAGGCAAAGCCAATAATTCTTCTGTCACAGGTAGGCCGCCAATAAAATTAATCATGGCTGATTTGCCAACGGCATGGGTTTTACCTAATGGTAAATTAGCGATGGCGCGGAGATGATTTTCAAATTGGCTGGTTTCTGCACCTTCAATAGTCCAGTGTCCAGAATTATGCACGCGGGGGGCAAATTCATTTGCAACCAGTTGGCCATTCACATCAAATAATTCGAGGGCTAACACGCCCACATAATCTAAGGCTTCTAATAAGCGAGTGACATAATCTTGAGCTTGTGCTTGCACGGCATCGCTATCAAGACATTTAGCAATTCTTAAAATACCACCGCGATGTATATTTTCAGACAAAGGATAAAACTCAATGTCGCCTGCCACATTACGCGCGGCAATAATAGAAACTTCTCTATTAAATGACACAAAGCCTTCTAAAACAGCAGGTGCACCGGCTAGAATTTCCCACGCGGCAGCTAAGTCATCAGCAGATTTAATTAACGATTGGCCTTTGCCGTCGTAACCCATTGTGCAGCTTTTTAAAATAGCGGGATAGCCAATAGTGGTAATAGCATATTCTAAATCAGTAAAGCTATTAACCGGTGCATAGGGCGCAGTAGGGATATCAATGTCACGAAAAAAAGCTTTTTCAATTAAGCGGTCTTGGGCAACCGCCAGAGCTTTAGGCGCTGGATGAACTTGAGTATGAGCAGCCAGAAACTCAGCGACATCAGCCGGTACATTCTCAAATTCGTAAGTGACCACGTCGGCTAAATCAGCCAGTTGCGCCAATAAGCGTGGATCGTCATAAGCACCATGTAGGTGGTGTCCTAAGCTATTAGCGCAAGCCTCAGCAGAAGGATCAAGAAAAATAAATTGTAAGCCTAAAGGGTACCCCGCTAATGCGATCATTCTGGCCAGTTGACCAGCCCCTAAAATGCCTATTTTCATTAACACACCTCTCTTGGGTCAGAGTTTGCTAAGACGGTGTCAGTTTGCTCACTTCTAAACGTATCAAGCGCTGCTCTGTATTGCTTATGTTTATTACTGATGATGGCGGCTGCTAATAGTGCCGCATTGATAGCCCCCGCTTTTCCGATAGCTAAAGTGCCCACAGGAATACCCGCTGGCATTTGTACGATAGATAATAAGGAATCCATGCCATTAAGCGCTTTAGATTGAACTGGAACACCTAGCACAGGTAAGGCAGTTTTAGCCGCAGTCATCCCTGGTAAATGTGCAGCGCCACCAGCGCCTGCAATAATGACTTCTAAACCTTTAGCTTCAGCAGTTTCTGCGTAGTGGAATAGTTTATCGGGCGTTCTATGTGCCGATACAACTTCAACTTGATGAGGGATGCCAAGGCGCTCTAAGGTTTCAGCGGCAAAACACATTGTTTCCCAATCAGAAGTCGATCCCATAATGATGCCAACCAGTGCTGTCATTTATTACTCCTACAATAAAGGCTTTGCGTACAAATTAGATAAATTAAAAGTTGCGTAGTATCGCATAAATGCAGGGTTCATGTTTTCAAAGTTAACACTTATAGGTGTGCAGTACTGGATGAACGAGGGATTAAATGATAAAGTTATGCGCATTATTAAATGCATCTTAAGGATGTATCCATTCGCCTTGGACCATTAACCTGAACAACAGAGCTTATGAAAACATATAAATTTGAAAAGAGTTTAATTTTTACTGCTTTAACTAGCTTAATTATTGCGCTAACTGTCGTCGGTTGTTCAGACTCAGATAAATCTAAAGAAGTAGCAAAAGCGCCGGTGCATGAAGTGTTTAATCCATTTGATCATTCTAAAGATGAGCCGGTGACTGCAACCGAAAAACATAAGTTTCATGATGAGTTCGCAGCTCAATGTGTATCTAGAGAGTTAAAGAATTCGGTTAATAAAGAAGAGGACGCAGTTAGATTTACTAAGTCATGTGAGTGCGTAACCACTTATATGTTGAAAGATTTAACTGATGAAGAGGTCGAAAAATATCTTTCTGAGCACGAGAATCCTAGATCATTACAAATCAAGTTTACTAGTGCGGCTTATCATTGTGCGCAACAGCAACCCATTGAAAAAGGCTTTAAATCTTATGCGCCTCCAGCGGCTAAGAAAGAGGAAGGTTTTTTCAGCAAATTCTTCTAAGACGAATTTTGTACATGATTAAATGGATATTTCTTAAATGTCCATTTAATCAATCCTCACTCGCTTTAAATCTTTGTTACGCTACCCAAATAATACCTTTTTGATATAAATCCGTTAGAATCTGTAAGCCCCCACTAATAATAATTTCTGGATTAGGGTGCTGTGATTCTTGCGCTATTTGAGTTAAACAGGTTTTTGTTAAGCAAGGTTCATCAGCCTGAATTAGCTCTAATAGGCGGTAAGTCATGGGCGTAATCTCAAGAAAATTAATCTCGTCTTTTTGATTGCGGTACACAATCAAAAAAGTAGCTACTGCCGGCGGGCTAAAGGGGATATGCTCTGGGCTGATCTTGTGGACTGGATACTGATACGCTAATGACCAGGCTAAGGGAGAGAGTTTAAGGTGTTGATTGAGTAAATGATCTACGTTAATGGCGATATGATCGGTGCTGTTATCCATGGCAATAGATAAAGCCATTTCCACCCATTCGTAATGCGCTAGTTCTAATAGAAAAGGGAAGTCAGAGCTAGTATCTCTTTCGTGCTCTAAATAAAACAGAAACTCCTCCGGAATCTCTGAGAAATGCGGCGATTCACAGCGATGTTTGGCAAAGAAATCTTGCACAATTGCGGTCCATTCTGCATCCTCTAGTAGTTTTCTTAAGACCGGAAAATTGCCCGCTAAAAATCCTTCAATGTTATTAAAAAATAACTGTCGGTACATTTGCATTCGATCTTGTTTAACATCGCTGGGCATTGGATTGTGCTCAGGATCTCTAATATAAGCAGCAAATTCGGCTTGTTTGGCTTTAAAGTCAACGCGATTGTCAGTGGCAGACTTATGCGGTGCGTTTGTCATGTTGAGATTGCCAGGCAGTTTGGATGGATTTTATAGTCTGCACTTCTTTCATTAGTTCGGATAAGGCGGGCAGATTAAAGTCGCGTTCTAATAAAGTCGGAAACACACCATAAAGCTCATAAGCTTTGCCGAGTAATTTCCATACCGGATCAATAATGTCTGCGCCATGCGTATCGACTAAAAAGTCATCAGCTTCCTTATGATGGCCGGCAATATGTGCATAAGCAACTCGGTGAGCTGGCATGGCTTTTAAAAATTCTTCAGCATCATATTCATGATTAACGCTGTTAACATAAATGTTATTGATGTCTAGTAAAATGTCACAATCTGCTTCTTGCACGACGGCATTAAAAAAGTCTATTTCAGACATTTCTTGACCGGGGGCCGCATAGTAAGAGACATTCTCAATAGCTATTTTTTGTTCAATGATGTCCTGAACCCGGTTAATGCGTTTGGCCACATGCATAATGGCTTCTGAGGTAAAAGGAATCGGCATTAAGTCATATAAATGACCGTTTTTACTACAATAACTGAGATGCTCACTATAAAGCTTAATTTGATGTGTCTTCATAAAGTTTTTAACTTCATGAATAAATTTTTCATCTAGCGGATCTGTGCTGCCTAGGGATAATGATAAGCCATGACACACAAAATCATGACGTTCGGTCATGGCTCTAAAAGCCTTACCAAATTTGCCACCTATCGTAATCCAGTTTTCTGGTGCTACTTCGTAAAAGTTAAGATCTGGTTGGGGTGATTCGAGTAATTGATGGACTAAAGATCTTCTAAGCCCCAGACCCGTGCCCTTAACTAAACCCAGTGTTGTGTCCATAAGAACACCTATTGAATATTGATATTGAAATGGGAGGGTAGGTGTATACCCTCCGAGTTTATTGAATTAACTCAATAATTATTTAGCGCCACCACAAGCACCTTCTTTGCCTTTCATTGTTTCGCCAGGTTTCATTTGGCCACAAGCGCCTTCTTTACCTTTCATCATAGCGCCACAAGCCATTTCCATGCCAGGTTTCATTTTGCCATCTTTCATCATATCGCCACAAGAACCTTCAGTGGTTTTAGCCGCGTCGGTTTTAGCAGCACCCGTTGGGTGTTGAGCGCCAGCACAAGCGCCTTCTGGCGTTTTGTTGTTTGTACCCATGTTCATTGAAGCGCCACATTTCATTTCTGCTTCAGCTACTTGCATGTAGCCAGTTGAAAGTTCAGTCATGCCAAATGGATTTGTATCTGCATAAGCAGCAGTAGCAGAAACAGTAGAAAGTAAAGCCGCACCCATTGCTGTCGCTAAAGGTGTTTTATTGATTTTTTTCATGTTAGCTCCTTAGTATTATTATAAATATTCGATAAAAAAACTTAATCGAATGTGACTATCATACCTAAAGACGGGTAAATAAAGAATAAATAAACTCTATTAAAGCAAGGTATTAATCTGAATACCCGAATCACACAGGTCTTTAATAATGCATTTTTCGCATTTTGGTTTTCTAGCAGTACAAGTATATCGGCCG
>CAIVAH010000034.1 GCA_903903765.1 uncultured Methylococcaceae bacterium | reverse complement strand
TGTTCAAGGGGTTGCACTTTGTCACGCTGACTCAAAGGCATGACTATCGGGATGTCTGAGACGCAGTCGGCGCCAGTGGGGTAGTTTCTGGATACGCACGGGGTCTGTTTCGAGTCGTGGGCGGCACTTTCGAGATGGCACGGGGCATCACTGAGATTAGGGGCGAACCGCGGTTGGTGCTACTAGGCTAGTTTCTGGCTGAATTCGGGCGGGGTGCACCACCACGCAACGGCAGAATTGCGCGACAGTTACGACGTCGGTTGGGGGGCTAAAATCCTAAAAAGCTAAAAAACTGCCAAACTCATGATTTACATGGGCTGGCAGTGGGTGGGCAGTACAAGCCTATGAATTTAATGAGCTTTGCAGGATTTCAGGATTTTAGCTTTTTAAGTTTTTAGAATTTCAGTTATGTGATTAACACGTGTTAAAAAATAATTATTTTCAAGGGGTTACATTAATGAATAAATCTTAGCCCCTTTAGGACCGGTTTTATATTGCCAGTAGTGTAATTTACCTTCATATTTTTCAATGATACCAATAGCCACCTTTTGACTCACTTGAACATCCTGAGCTACCGTTTTAGCGAGACTCATCTTTGTATCTATACCTTTAGTTATAAGGCCTTTAACCGATTCAACGATATCCACATCCGCTTTTTGTTGTTCAACTCGCTTAAACGATTCTAGCTGAGTAGGATCAACCACCTGTACACTTGATAATATTTGGCAATAAGACAAAGTACTTTCATTACTATAGCTGTAAGAGACATTGGAAACATTGCAACCACGCCCTTTCTTCTTAGTGAATTCAACAATATTAGTACCATTATCACTTGAAATCTTATCAATAATGTAACCACTGTCAAAATCAGACATAATGTCATTGGTACCACCATATTGAGATTTACCATTCACTTTAGTTTTATTATCATGTGCTAGAGCAATCAATGATCCACCTTTTAATGCAAACTCTCTCATCCCCTGTGCGAATTCAGAAGACTCATTTTTATTCATTAAATCAACAAACTTTTTCAGTGTATCGAGAATAATAATCACACCCTTCGCTTGGTTGTTTTTGACTATCTCTTGGATGTTAACCATAAAGTTACTAGCCGTAAACCCCGCAAACCCCTCTGAAAGCATGTGAAACCCATATTCATCCGCTAAGTGAATTTTCTCTAATAATCCATTACTGGTATCATCCATATTCAAATAAAAGACCTTCTTAGGATCAATGTTACCTTCACTTATTGATTTTCCCAGTAAATGTAACGTGATAAGTGTTTTACCACTATTGAACTCGGCATAAATGACAGTTAACTGACCCGCAAGAGCAATATCACCTAGGATAGGTTTAGCGTTAACAGTAAACGCCTCCACCATCTCAGATTTACCTTGCAGACTGTGCTTTTCGAAAGGATTACAAGGTTCAACTTCACCGGCCATTTTGTAGAGGCTAGCAATCGTAATAGTACCCAATTTGAACGACCTCCATTTCGTCTGAAGTTCTCTATTTCCATTATATTTACTACCTTGGCTACTCCATGAATCAAATAATGCTAAGCCTTCATCGCTACCACCGGTTTCATTATAAAGAGCCATTCCCACATGCACCCAGTCGTCATATCCCATATCAGGATCCAGTTTTTCCACCAGCGCTTGTAGCTGACTTAAATCTGTACTGATCGACGTAGGTACATGAACATGGAGGCGCGGTGTCTCTCTACCATTATGCTTAAAAATCGCATCAATAACGTCCTGACCCAATTCAACTAAATCAGCCACCGTTTCAGCTTCACAAACAGCAACATGTTTCCCCGTACTAGGCGGTAATACAATCAGAGCCCGCCCTGTTTTGATATCAATACGATTTGGGTGTTGTTTAGTATCATGGGAATCAGACCGAGCAAAAGTACCCTCAGCACGCTTGAAATAATGATGCACACCTTTATTTGTTTGAACAATAAAATTAGGTATGACACTAAAATCAGTTTCAATTTTGAGTAGTGCAGTGATTGATTCAGGACTATCGGCATCAAAGACAATCACATCGTCACCCGTAATAGCCCCTAATTCAGCATTTGAATTACGAATCCAATAATCATTAATCGTGTTAATCGACAAATCAGCTAACCATGGATCCCATGTTAAAGCGGTTCTCTTCGAACCCGAAACAACAGGTATGACTTTAAAACCAAACTTAAGCCAGTTGATTGCCCCTTCGTGGCATTTTGAGGGCTTTATTAACCCCAGTTGAGAATTTGAATACATTGATACATTCCATTTAAAAAATTATGAAATGCGTCCGAATTGAAAAACAAACGGACGCAATTAGCCTAGGGCTTATTTTGTCCACGTGTATCTCAATCTGAGGAGATGATGTTTTGTTGGTACATCCATAATTGGCTCCCATGCACGAGGTAACACGGGGATTTATCAATTATGACCATAGTTTAACCTGAAAAATATCTTTTTCAATTATTAATAATCGTTCAATATTATGAACACCACGCCACCATTCTAATACTTAACTATTATGAAATTAATTACCATCGAACAAGCCGTCAAACT
>CAIVAH010000033.1 GCA_903903765.1 uncultured Methylococcaceae bacterium | reverse complement strand
TATATTTTTTTATTCTTGAATCAATCTGGGTAATTAGTTCATCGGGAATATACCTTCTTGATTCTTCCGTAATTAGCGCTTCATTTCTATAAGTACCATAAGACTCTTTAGCCCACCACGGCATTCTGACGTGATGGCGAGTTTTATCGTGTGAATCTCTAAAACCGAAGTGCCCCTCAGGTAACTTAATTTCTATACCCTTACATAACGCTTCAAGTGCCACAAACTCAGGACTATCTTTTCTACTGGCTTTTACAATCAATTCATCCGTCAGGGTATTGTCATCATTCAGATAAGGCTTTAAAGTTAATTGATAGTCTTCAATCCATGCAGCATGAATAACTCTAATTCCCTCTGGTAATTCCAACCAAAGCGGCAATGTTTTAAACCAAGCAACAAACTCATGATGTAATGGAGAGTCCTCACCCACTTCATCAAGAAAGTGGCCATGTTGATTTCTATTATCACTATTGTGTGGCCTTAAATACTCACTTGGATCTTCAGGATTAGGGGTTAACCAAGCAATCGCATTAAACTCATGATTACCCATAATAGAGAAAGCAGTACCCGCCTCAACCATAGCCTTAACAAGCCTTACCGTCTTAATATGCGATATGCCATCGCCTGAGTGTTTATTATCAATCAAATCACCCACAAAAATAGCTTTGTTAGTACTATGTTGCCAAACCCCATTAATTTCTGAATAAGCCAGATGCTCTAACAGACCCACTAACTTATCGTATTGCCCATGTAAATCGCCAATGATGTCGTAGTTCATATATATTATTGTTCGTTTTTAAAATTAAAATTCACGAAGGTATAACCCTCGGCATTTCTACTCATGGTTAGCTCAGAGTCCTCTTTAATCATGGGTGAACTTTTAGCTAAGGTTTTCACTTCCTCATCGGTCAGGGTTGCAATATCAGTGCTCAAAAAAATAAAGCTCTCTGCGGTTATGCCATCCCAAACCCACATTTGATACAAAACATCATAATCATCCAACTTAGCATTTAGTTGGAATAATATTTGTGTATCCACTTCAATGGGTACTGCATCAAATTTATTACACATCATTTAGCCTCTAATTTATCTTTAAATCTTTCTAAAATATTGTTTGCAGAAACGGTCGGATTATTTAAGTCAAAAGGGAACACATCAAGGTACAAATCCTTAGCAAGAACAAACTGTTTCTCTGTTTTAAACTTATCCCACTGTGGGTAAATTAATACTAGCTTTCCCTGTCCAGCTAAATACTTATGTCCATAGGCTAACATTTGATACATGTCACCTTGGCTGATACCCGCTTTTGTATCTTCATTGCCATTTTCGTATTGCGCATTTTGATCAATTAATTTCCATTTTGTATCTAAGATACTTTTAACGTGACCGTCTTTATATAAAGCCAAATCAGGTTTTAATAAAAAAGCTTTTGGCGGATCAGATAAGTACTCCCCCTGAATCTGCGTCTTAACAACATACCCATTTGTAATATTCTTCTCTAAAATCTTTGCAACGTATCGCTCAAACAAAGTTTCCATAGGAAAAAGAAAAGAAATACCCTCACTAGCACCTTTAACACTAAACGGGCTTTGTTGATTTAAAATCAGGTTCACCCAATACAATAAAGGTTTGTAATTGATCATATCTCGACTGTTACGCCACAGACTAAAATCGGTTTTGTAGTCGGTAGATGTAGGAATCTCATTAAACGCAAAGCGAAGTTCTCTGGCTGTTTTTTGATTAGCCTCAGACTTACTCCATTTGGCCACTTGAACTAACGCGGAATGTATTAATCGGTTTTCTGCACGATTCTCAGAAAAAACATCATAAGCAATACGAAACAGATGTCTTCGACTAACGGGTTGGCTAATTTGTTGCGACACTAGCAATCGGCCCTTTAAAAACCGTTCTTCAGCTTCTATACGCTCGTAG
>CAIVAH010000032.1 GCA_903903765.1 uncultured Methylococcaceae bacterium | reverse complement strand
GACCGGTTAAAATCTTGTGCGGATAAGCTTGATGTCCAACATCCCAAACCAATTGGTCTGAGGGGGTATCAAACACATAATGCAAAGCCACAGTTAATTCAACTGTCCCTAAGCCGGCTGAGAAATGACCACCAGAGATACTCACCGTGTGCGTTAAATAATCACGTAACTCGGCTGCCAAGGGCTTAAGCTGATCTTTGCCCAATTTACGGACATCATCTGGACTGTTAATGCTATTTAACAAAGGATATTGAGCTGAGGTATTCATATTAATAGAGAGGCTCACGGTAAAACATTAAGATAAGGCCGATCAAAAATAAAGCGGCTACAGAAATAAAACCAGCAATGTCTTTGCCTGGCTTATCTAATTTTAATTCTAACCAGCGTCCACAAGACAAGATTAAGGCAAAAATCCCCATAGTGGTATGACCTACTTGAATTAAAAATGCGCTTTTTGCTTGGAAACCCACATGCGAATGCGTAAGTAACATTAAGCCACCAAACGCAGATAATATAGGGAAAAAGTAAGGCAATCGACTTTGTGAATTTTTAGTTACTCGCGCAGTTAACTCAAATAAGCCTAAGACAAATACTAATAAAGTCGCAATTCTGTGCTGTAACACTTCCCCATTATTGAAAGTACTATCCCAAAAACCGATCGGACCTAATGGCCAGGTTTCGGCATCACTACGGAAAAACAAAAAGATACCTAAAGCCACAAAACCTAAGGGCCAATACTTCGTGAAGGGTAACTTAGTGGTATAAGACAGCATGGCGAAAAAGCTCATGACCGTTAAAAAAATCCCAGCAATATTGTGATTATAATTTGACCACTCGGTAGCCGCTAACGAGGGCACTTGATCAATAATTGCTACCCGCCCTGCTTCGCCGGCAATTAAAGCGCCATGACTTGGCGATGCGGTTTGAGGTATTTGCGGATTAAAAGTATTCAACACTTCTTGCCATGAAGCCGTTAATAACGGAATATCAATGGCTGGCGGTTGCGATGCTAAACTCGCCGCGGTAAATAAAAGCGTTATTAAAACTAACGTTTCTGCTTCTACATAATGAGGCACACGTTTAAATAGGCTAGTACCTTGTTGATTGGCAAAAAAAGCTAACATCGCAGATCGGTTTAACCAAGCAAACCCCAATGCCAAAGCTAATAACACCACTTTTACCATTAATAAATTGCCATAGCCGGTTCCCACTAAGGCATTTAAAGTATCGATGTATTGCAATGCAATGGGTAATCCAGAAATCAAAATAAAACCGACAGCAATCATCCCAAACTTAGAAAAAGCTTTAAGTAATTGTGGCCATTGATCCGTTGATATTGCACCTTGCTTATGCAATTTCCAGACTCTGCCCAATTGCAATACACCCCCAACCCAAGCGGCCGCACCTAATTGATGAAACACCGTAAAAGTCATTAAAAAAAAACGGTTATCGAAACGGCCTGCGGCATGTACTAACCATGCACCCGAAATTACCATGGGCAATGAAACGGCAAACGCCAACCACCATTGCTTTTTAGAACAGGCATGCTTGCGTAATACTAAATAGACATAAGCAGACACTAACAAGGTTAAAACGGCTCTGATTATCCCGCCAATAAATTGGGTGGTATCCGCAAATTCAGGAAATGGCCAACGCTCTAACACCGCGGTCATCAACCAAATCTTAAGCACTATTTTAAAGATTTGAGCCGCGGCTAATAAAAAACCACCCTTGTAAATTAAGCTGATAGTTTTATCTAATAAGATAGCATTATAACGTTTGGAATTATCCCATGGTCGCAACACAAACAAACCCCAGAACAAGCCACCCATTATTAATGAATAACATATAAGATCAAAACCGCCTATTAAGGAGTCAAGAAAGTCAGCAATACCTGCCATGGTTAAATCCTACTTAAGAAACACTAAAATGGATGACGTCTTCAGTTAAATGCCCATCAGCGGCAAATACTTTAAATCTAATCGCATAGTCACCTGCTTCTAATGCAGGCACGCTTATAATGATTTGACCTTGTTTACTTCCCATTTCCGCACTTAATAGTTCATGCTTATCACCTTTACTGACCAAGTAAATTTGTGACAAACCTAATTCAATTTTGGAGTTAAAACTTATTTCAATATGATCTGCTTGATGCGCTTGAATCGGTTTTAATTTTAATGAATATTCAGTGACTACCGCATGAGCAGACGTTTCGTTCATTTGCCACAACAATACCAATGCAATCAACACTGAATATAATGAATAACGATTTTTCATCTTAACTACCTTTTTTATTTTTAAGCGCGTGGCTAGCTAAGTTTTTACCTAAATCCCAAATTGAACCAGGAATTTGATGCGTGTCAGCGATGGCTTTATCAAAAGCACTGACAATATGATCACGATCTTTTTGAACCAAATTCAACGGGGGTAATAATTTAATCACATTCATACCGTGCCCTGCTACTTGAGTAAGGATATGATGCTCTTTAAATAAAGGTATCGTAACCATCTGACAGAATAAGCCTTTATTCGCCGCTTCTAACATAGCCCAAGCTGCTTTTAACTTTAAGCTCTTAGGTGAGTTAAACTCAACAGCAATCATCATACCTTTACCACGCGCTTCTTTTAAGAACTCATATTGTCCAGATAAAGCATTTAAACTATTGATAATATCAGTACCCACAGCCAAACTATTTTCAACTAGTTTTTCATCTTCCATGACTTGCAATGTAGCTAAACCTGCTGCCATTGCCATATTATTTTTACCGAAAGTAGAGCCATGCACAACCGCTCTATCCATACGATTAAACACACTATCCATTACTTTTTCGGTGATAGCTACTCCACCTACTGGTACAAACCCACCCGACAGGGCTTTAGCCATACAAATCATATCGGGCTTCACATTCCAATGATCGATAGCCCAGAACTTTCCTGTTCTACCAATACCCGTCTGTACCTCATCAGCCACAAACAACGTGCCATATTTTTTACATAAGCGCTCAACTTCTGGTAAATAATTATCATCGGGCAAGTTAACGCCTTTACCTTGAATAGGCTCAACTATAAATGCCGCAACATCTTTATTACTTAATGCCGATTCTAAAGCGACTAGGTCATTAAAAGGCACTGAAATACAATCAGGTAATAATGAACCAAAACCTTCACGGAATATATCTTCACCCACTAAAGATAAAGCACCCATTGTTAAACCGTGATAACCATGCTCACAAAAAACAATTTTGTTACGTTTAGTCGTATAACGCGCAAACTTTATAGCCGCTTCTACCGCTTCTGTACCAGAATTACAGAAAAACATTTTATTAATATTTTCTGGCGTCGTTTTTAAAAGCTCTTTTGCTAATAGTCCACTTAAAATCGACACATCCAGTTGCACTAAATTTGGCAATTCAAGCGTTAACGTTTCTTTTAATGCTTCGATGACTGTTGGATGATTACGACCAATAGCAAATACCCCAAAACCACTTAACAAATCGAGATATTCAGTACCTGATTGATCATATAGATATTGACCAACTGCCCGCTGGTAATGCCTATCATAACCAATAGTTTGTAACATTCTTACCATCTGATTATTAAGATGCTGTTCGTGCAAGGCAAATTTATCAGTACTGTGTTGAGCAAAAAGTTCGGCGATACTAAAAGTCATAATTAATAGGGTAAGTTAAAGTTAATAACATTAATTTGGAAACATTATGAAGCTAAACAATCGTGGTGTTATTAACCGTCACAAAATTATGATCAGTAATATTATTCAAGTGCTTAGCAATAATTTTTAAGGTTATTTTAGCGGCATTAAAGTGCCGGCCTAAATTAATTAAAGCAGGTATTTCTTTGGGATTTAATAAGATAAATAGTAGCAATTTACGCATCACTACATCGCCCTCAGCATTAAGCGACTGACTAATTGCTATTGGCAAATCAAGATTGACCGGATCAACAATGCTTCTAATAACCAAATAAGGGCAATTGTTTTGCAAAGCAATTTTAGCAACTGCAATACTTTCCATATCCACTGCTAAAGCACCAGTTTTTTGATGTAGCTCTTGTTTAGCGAAACTTGAAGAAACGATATCAGCACTTTCTGCTAATAAACCGCTATGCAAAGTGACATGCTTAGAAAGATGACGATGAGTGTTACTTTGCCAAGTGATAGAAATACTATCTTTAACATTGCTATTGCCGTCAACAGCACATAGGTTATTGGCTAACACCAAATCACCTGATTTTATATCTTTGGCTAAAGCACCTGCACAACCCCAACTGATTAAGCGCGTCGCGCCGCTCGATACAAGTAAATTCGCTGCGGTAGTCGCATTACTTGCACCGGCACCAGAATAGGCCACTAAAACACTTTCCGAGAGACGAACCACCTGCCCTTTAGCAATTTTTTTTGTTGTTAAAGTACTGAGTTCTTCAGGTAAAGCAACGACAATACCGGTGATCACTATTTATTAAGTTCGTTACGATAACGAGCCAAAGCCCATAATGGAAAAAACTTATCATAACCATGATATTTTAGATAAAACACTCTTGGAAAACCGGGCGCTGTAAAACATTTATCATTCCAAACACCATCAGCTTGCTGATGATGCAGAATATAATCGATACCTGCTTTTACTTCAGGACTTGATGCTTCTCCTGCTGCCATTAAAGCTAATACTGCCCAAGCCGTCTGAAACGCGGTACTAAACTTATAATCACCCGCTACAGATTTATCATGATAGCTGTAATTATCTTCACCCCAACCACCATCTTCACGCTGTTTACTTCTTAACCATGCAACAGCTTTTGTGTATAAAGGATCCTCTTTGGATACATTAGTTTGCTCTAAGCCTAATAAGACTGACCAAGTCCCATAAATATAATTGGTTCCCCAACGCCCAAACCAAGAACCGTCAACTTCTTGCTCTGCACGTAAATATGTAATCGTTCTTTGCAAGGCGGGTAAATATTCATCATGATCTTGAGCAACTCTGGCCATTAACATCGCACAGCGCGCACTGACATCCGCAGTGGGAGGATCCAATAGTGCACCATGATCTGCAAATGGAATCTCATCTAAATAATAATGCGTATTATCAACATCAAACGCGCCATAGCCACCATTTTGAGATTGCATACCTACTATCCAACGCGTCGCTCTATGGATAGATTCATCTAGATTAGGTAACATAGATTCGGCCATGGCAAATCCAACTACCGCAGTATCATCTACATCAGGATAATATGGATTTTCAAATTGAAATGCCCAACCACCACCTGCTAAATCAGGCTTTGATAAACGCCAATCACCAGGCTCATCTGATAACTGTTTACTCTTTAGCCAATCATAAGCACGCGTTAAGGCACCTGTAATTTGTGGATCATTATTAGTAGAGTATTTTTGAACCTCTTGAAGCGCTAAGGCCGACAAACCCGTATCCCAAACCGGAGATAAACAAGGTTGACAATAAGCATCGTTTTCGTTGATAATCAATAATTTGTCGATTGCTTGACGGGCTGTAATCATTAGCGGGTCATCTTTAGGCATATCTAAAAGCAACAAGGCTTGATAGGCACCCATCATTGCAGGACAAATCCCACCTAAGCCATCTTCGCCATTAAGTCTTTCAATAATCCAAGCTTTAGCTTTACTAATCGCCAATTGATGAGTTTTATTTGGAATTAAAGATCGAGTTTTTCTACCTAATTGATCTAGACCTAAGAACACTTTATTTAATAAGGTTCGTTCCGGAAAGTAATGTTGTTCTTCATCAGGATGAGTAACAAACAACTCAAGGATATTTATGTTTTTTGGATTCTTAGCTTTTGCCTTCAAGGTACAGATGATAAATAATGGCACCATCACCGTACGTGACCAATAAGCAACTTTGTCTAAATGAAATGGAAACCAACTAGGAAATAACATAATTTCCACAGGAATATAAGGCACTCCTCGCCAAGGTAATTGCTCAAACGTAGCTAAGGCAATACGAGTAAAAACATTAGCTTTTGCCGCACCGCCCTTACTCAATATAAATTCTCTTAAACGCACCATATGTTCAGCGTCGGGTGAATCGCCAGCTAATTTCAAAGCAAAATAGACCTTAACACTACAACTGATATCACCAGGACCACCTGTAAAGAGCGGATAACTACCATCCTCTGATTGACGAGATCTTAAATAAACCGCAATTTTGCTTTGCAAGACTTCATCAATTTCTGCCAAGTAATTCATCAACATGATATATTCAGCAGGAATAGTACAATCAGCTTCTAATTCAAATACCCAATAACCTGTTTCATCTTGCAAGCTCAACAATTGAGCTTGAGCTTTGGCGATAGCAGTATCTAAATCATAGGCTTTTGAATAAATTGCGGAAGATGAACTGGCGAAATGACTATTACGATTCTGGTTAGTTGTGTCTGTAAACATAATATCGTCCTTAAAGGTCTAAATGGCTTTTGAGGATGGTAATGCGTATTGCCAGCCAGACGCTTTAAGCTCTCGACTGGTTAAATTGAATAATAATGACAATAAAAAGTTACTGCGACCCGCAATGCGAGTTGCTAATATTGTTGTTTTCACACTTTTTCGAGTGATTTTGACTTGATCTGAATGTCTAAAATAAATATTTTGTTTAATCTTTTTAAGGGTTAACACTGCCATACCCAAAGCCCATAGACAAAAGTTACGAATACCAACTTCATGACTAGGGATTTTTAACGTGTAAATTAAAGCATTATGTAAATGTTCTTGTGCAATACTAATTAAATGCTCTAGCCCTGCCGCAAAAGCAGGATCATTACTCTGATCATTAATATTTTTTAAATCAAAACCTGTTTCAGCAAAAATATCTCTTGGCAGCCAACAAACACCTCTTTGCGCATCATCCCAAATATCCTTTAAGATATTTGTCATTTGCAAACCTTGCCCAAAAGACACGGATAATTTCAAAAGTTCCGCTCGGTGCTGATTAATTTCGGAAGAATAATGACAAAATAATTTCGCCAACATTTCACCTACACAACCCGCCACATAATAACAATATTTGTCTAAGTCAGCTAAGGTAGGTAAACCTTCAGTTAAGTCTTCTGCTTGGAATATTGGCATACCCGCTGCCATCGTTTCAACACAAGAAGCGAGTGCCTCTATTTGAGCGTCATCAAAACTATGCGTAATTTGTATAACACGAGGCAATACATGAATTAGGGTATGCTCTGCTGGAATTGTTTGATCTGAAAGCAAAGGAGCTAAATCAACGGCAAAGAGTTCAGCATTAGTGCCTGTCTTAACTACTTCAATAAATGCTTCGCAAAAATACTTTTTTTGATCAGCAGACAATGAAACCTCATCTTCTATTGTGTCAACAATTCGGCATAACAAATAAGCATTAGCGACAGCACCATATAATTTCTCAGGCAACTGTGGAATAGTTAAGGCAAAAGTTCTAGACACTCCCTCGAGTAATAGCGCTTGAAAATCATTATCTGAAAGTTGACTCAATGATTTCGGGTTATCAAGTGATACTTGAGATTGGCTCATAGTTTAATTGCTTTAATCCCTTAGGGGTATGATGATGAAATTACTGGCAATAATAGCGTGTTTGTTGGTATTTTGCAAAACAATGTTGTTTTATTGTTAATCCCCCTATTTGTATAGGCCTAGACTGCATATTAATGCATCTAGAAGTGCAAAATATTAAGCTATTGTTGTAATTACACGAATATCAAGAACTTTTAATAAATTCACAATAATTAACTG
>CAIVAH010000031.1 GCA_903903765.1 uncultured Methylococcaceae bacterium | reverse complement strand
GTCATCAAAGATGGGTTCTGGAAAGTCTTGCCCCCATGTCGCACCATTTTGAATTAATTCGGCAATCTCTAAGCTAGTGTCGGCTTCTGTTAGCTCACCATCACTAAGAATTTTTTGTTCTAAATCCACCCCATCTAACCGTTTGCTGACCATTTCATCAAAGGCTAAGGCAAACATGGGGTAATCATGCATGTTTATGGTTAAACCCGCCGCCATCGCGTGCCCACCAAATTTACTGAGTAATTGTGGATAAGCAGCTGCAATATCACTCAATACGTCGCGCACATGGATGCCAACAATTGATCGGGCCGAACCTTTAATTAAATCAGCACCTGCGGGTGCAAAGGCGATAACAGGGCGATGCAACTGATCTTTAATGCGTGACGCTAAGATTCCAATGACGCCCTGATGCCACTGAGCATCGTAAATACACAACCCCGCTGGTAAATGCTGTTTATCTAAATACTGCATATCATTGATTAACAGCATAGCTTCATGCTTCATGGTGGCTTCGACTTCTTTACGGTCGTTGTTAAAGCCATCCAGTTTGAGTGCGATTTGTCTGGCACTCAGGGGATCATCGCTTAATAAGCATTGTATGCCAAGGGACATATCATCCATGCGCCCTGCAGCATTTAAGCGCGGCCCGATAGAAAAGCCTAAGTCGGTTGCAACGATGCTTTGTGGCGTTTTGCCGGCCACATCGATCAAGGCTTTAATTCCGGGATGACATTGTTGATTACGAATTCGTAAAATACCTTGATGCACTAGCGCACGATTGGTTTGTTCTAAGGATACAACGTCTGCCACGGTGCCGAGTGCTACAAAATCAAGTAACTGCGCTAAGTTGGGTTCTGGTATTTTTTTTAGTTCAAACCAATTTAATTCGCGTAATTTACTGCGTAAGGCCATGAGCACATAAAACATCACCCCTACCCCAGCTAAGGCTTTATTGGGGAATTTATCGCCGTGCAAGTTGGGATTAACAATGGCGGCCGCATCAGGCAGTTTTTCACCGGGTAAATGATGATCGGTGATTAATACTTTAATACCGGCGGCGTTTGCGGCCTGAACACCTTCAATGCTGGAGATACCATTATCGACTGTTAAGATGACTTGCGGATTTTGTTGCTGTACTAAAGTAACAATTTCTGGCGTTAAGCCATAACCGTATTCAAATCGATTGGGTACAACAAAAGCAACGGGTGCTGCGCCTAAGAGTTGCAAACCTTTAATGGCTACTGCACAACTGGTAGCGCCATCGGCATCAAAGTCTGCCACGATGCTGATGCGTTGCTGCGCTTTAATGGCAATAACAAGATGATTAACCATGACATCCATGCCAGACAACAGCCAAGGCGATGGTATTTTAGCTAAACTTCTATCGAGATCTATTTCTGCAGTCACCCCTCTGGCAAGAAATAATCTCGCTAATAAGGGGTGTATATGATGGGGTAATGCGGATTTACTTTTGACAGGCCGACGAACAATGGTTTTTTTTTCACCTTGAAAATACATTCGGTTCCTGTGTTATTAAAACGAGACTTGCTAAGTGCTTTAGATGATAGAAGTTTGATATTTAACGGTAAAATCATTTAGATTATTAAGCACGAGATCCAGATCAGTGCTTTTATCACTGGCATAAGCATTAACGCCGACACGAGATAAATAGAACACTTGCTCAGGCAGATAATGCCCTATCGCTCTAATTTCATCTTGATAATTATATCGACCCCGTAATAGCCACGCTTGTGAGAAAGACCGGCCATCCGCAAAGTCAGCAAAGTCTAATTCGATCAGTTTAATAATTGCCAAATCTTCTGCAATATCAGCAACTGTATCAGTCGATTTTAAACGGAGTCCCACTTTACCCGGATGAGCGCTTAACGTGGCTTTATCTTGTTGCCATCTCGCTAGAGAGACGGTGATATCTCCGGCCGTTAATGCTTCATCATCAGCAATAAATTGCCACGCATTATCAATGCGTTGTTTGTCTTTAATTATTTGCATAAACTTGCTCTTTAAATGGGTTGATGCCTAAACGATTAACGGCTTCTAAAAATGTTTCTTCTTCTAAACGATTTTTAATATACACATCTAAGATGGTGGTAATCGCTTGCGTAATTTCATGTTTTGCAACGGCTGGCCCTAAGCGCTCACCAATGGCAGCATGGTTCTCTGAAGAACCCCCTAAGGTGATTTGATACCATTCCGCACCTTTTTTATCGACCCCTAAGATGCCGATATGACCTACGCTTTGGTGGGCACAGCCATTCATACAACCCGACATATTGATTTTTAATTCCCCAATATCATGGATGTAATCTAAATCATCTAACGCTTCGTTAATTTCTTTTGCTATACCAATTGAACCTGCGTTGGCTAATGAACAAAAATCTAAGCCTGGGCAGCAAATCATATCGGTTGCGGTACCGATATTAGGTGTTGCTAACTGTAAAGCCGCTAATTTTTGCCATACCGCATATAAGTCGGCTTGTTTAACATCGGCTAATAATAAATTCTGTCTATGTGTGGCTCTAATTTCACCAAAACTATACTGATCAGCTATATCAGCCACCGCATCTAATTGCACATCGGTAATATCACCCGGAGGCATGTCAGGGGCTTTTAAACTGATAAATACCGCGCTGTAGCCAGGTACTTTATGAGCTGCGGTGTTATGCGCTAACCATGTAGCAAACGCTTGATCACTGTCTTTATAGTCTGCGAAACGGGTATCAGAGTCAGCTTTTGCATCATAGGCGGGCGATAAGAAATGTGCGTGCATCTCTGCAATTCGCTCGGCACTGAGTTCATTAGCGGTGCGCAAATGTGCCCACTCCGCATCAACTAAGTGCGTAAACTCATCTAGGCCCGTTTCTTTAACAAGAATTTTAATACGCGCTTTATATTTGTTGTCACGTCGACCAAACAAGTTGTAAATTCGTAAGATAGCTTCCAAATAAGATAATAAATCTTTTTGTGCTAAGAATGGCTTAATCACTTGCCCTATGATAGGAGTACGACCTAATCCACCACCGACAAATACTTTAAAACCCACCTCACCCGTATCATTCTTTACAAGATGTAAGCCAATATCGTGGAATTGCGTAGCAGCTCTATCATTGAGCGCTCCACTAACAGCGATTTTAAATTTACGTGGTAAGTAATCAAACTCAGGATGTAAGGTAGTCCACTGTCTAATAATCTCGCAATACGGACGAGGATCAGCAATTTCATCGACTGCTACACCAGCTAAATGATCAGAAGTGGTGTTACGCATACAGTTGCCACTGGTTTGTATGGCATGCATTTGCACAGTGGCTAGTTCCGCTAAAATCTCAGGCACTAACTCTAATTTAGGCCAGTTAAATTGAATATTTTGACGGGTAGTGAAATGACAATAGTTTTTATCATAAGTCCGCGCTATATGCGCTAATTTACGGACTTGTTTAGAATTAAGTAAGCCATAGGGGCCTGCGACGCGTAACAAAGGCGCATGAGTTTGAATATAAACACCGTTTCTTAAACGTAAGGCGCGGTATTGATCTTCCGATAATTCGCCTTTAAAGTAGTTTTCTGTTTGACGTTTAAATTGGGCAACGCGTTCGTCGATGAGGGTTTGATCGTTTTCAGTATATTGATACATGGATTAGAAATGAATGGTTCTTTTAGGCAATTCAACAATTTTGTTCATAATATACTGTGCTTCATAAAATGACAAAATTTATTGGTTGATGATATTATTATCCGTAGAATTAATTACATTTTATAACCAACTTTTTAGGGGAGTTTTTTTGTGCGATTTTTATTAATTTTGTTATCAGCATTGCTGGTACCGCAAATTGCCATGGCAAGTGGCTTTGAAAGCCTTGGTCTTACAGGAACTGAGCGTGGTATCTATAC
>CAIVAH010000030.1 GCA_903903765.1 uncultured Methylococcaceae bacterium | reverse complement strand
GCGAAAGTAGGGAATTGCCAAGCTCTTAATATTAAACCCTCGCTGAAAAGCGTGGGTTTTTTTTTGCCTTTTTTCTTATATCAAACTGGCTAGATAGTTAAATTTTAAACGCCTATTTGTCTTTATAGTAAAGATAACTATTCACTTAAAGTATTTGGTTTCTTGTTTTTTTAGAATATTTTCAAAACTTGCTTACTCTCTATTCTGTTAATACCTTAAGCGTTTATAGAGGTATAATTACTCCGTTTTCATATTTAAATCGAATAAATAATGTCAGAAATAAAATCAGAAATGCAAAGACGTAGAACCTTTGCAATTATTTCGCATCCTGATGCGGGTAAAACTACCATCACTGAAAAATTGTTGTTGTTCGGAGGCGCTATTCAATTAGCTGGGTCGGTAAAAGGTCGTAAGGCTGCAAGACACGCAACATCAGATTGGATGGAAATGGAAAAGGAGCGTGGTATTTCTGTTACTACTTCAGTTATGCAGTTTGAACACAGAGATTGCATTATAAATTTACTTGATACTCCTGGTCATGAAGACTTTTCGGAAGATACCTATAGAACCTTAACTGCAGTTGATTCTGCACTGATGGTTATTGACGTTGCAAAAGGTGTAGAAGCAAGAACTATTAATTTAATGGAAGTGTGTCGTTTACGTACTACGCCTATTTTAACTTTTATAAATAAGTTAGATAGAGAAGGCCGTGAACCCATTGAGTTATTGGATGAAGTTGAAAATGTTTTAAACATTAAATGTGCTCCTATGACTTGGCCTATTGGTATGGGTAAACGTTTTAAAGGGGTTTATCACCTTTATAAAGATGAAATTCATTTATTCAGCGCTCAACATGGTGGCAAGATTGCTGAGTCTGAAGTTATTAAAGGTCTTAATAATCCTAAGTTATACGAAGTACTCAAGGAGCAAGCTGAAGAATTACGTGAAGAAATTGATCTAGTTAAAGGAGCGAGTCATGAATTTGATCTTGAAGACTATTTGGCGGGTAATTTAACCCCTGTTTTCTTCGGATCTGCAATTAACAACTTCGGTATTATTGAGTTATTAGATGCATTTGCAGAATATGCCCCTTCACCTTTACCAAGGAAAGCAGAGCAACGTTTAGTTGATCCAGAGGAAGAAAAATTTTCTGGCTTTGTTTTTAAAGTCCAAGCCAATATGGACCCATCTCATCGTGATCGTGTTGCATTTTTACGAGTTTGCTCTGGTAAATTTGATAAGGGCATGAAAGTACAACATGTACGTTTAGGTAAAAACGTGCAAGTAAGTAATGCGATTACATTTCAGGCTGATAGTCGTAAAAGTGTTGAAGAAGCCTATCCTGGCGATATTATAGGATTGCATAACCACGGTACCATTCAGGTTGGTGATACTTTCACTCAAGGTGAAGTGCTTAAGTTTGGTGGTATTCCTTATTTTGCTCCAGAATTATTCCGTCGTGTTGTGTTAAAAGATCCATTAAGAGCTAAGGCTTTACAAAAGGGCTTGGTTCAATTAACAGAAGAGGGCGCGACACAGCTATTTAAACCTTTAAAGAATAATGATTTGATTTTAGGTGCTGTTGGTATTCTTCAGTTTGATGTTACCGCTTTTCGGTTGAAAGGTGAATATAACGTCGAGTGTGTTTATGATGTGGCACCGATTTCTACAGTTAGATGGGTGAGTTCGGATAAACCAGCTAAACTAGAAGAGTTTAAAAAGAAAGTATTTGAAAATCTTGCTGAAGATGGCGGTGGATATTTAGTTTACTTAGCTAATAGTAGAGTTAATTTACAATTAACTGAGGAGCGGTGGCCTGATATTCGTTTTAGTGCGACAAGAGAGCTATAAACTTATTGAGTTCTTTTGTCTAAAAGTAAATTAATATAGTGTTAGGGTACTCTTTTCACACCATAATTTTTGTAAGAGGTAAGGCGTGGAAGAAAAAACTTGGTTAAGCACTAGAACCGCTGCAAAATTATTAAATGTTTCTATTAGAACAGTACAAAATTGGGTCGATACTGGTAAGATTGAAGCCTCTGTAACAGTTGGTGGTCATAGAAGAATAGCGCGTAAAGAACTTATAAAACATTTGGCTTTGATTAATCCAATTACCAAAAGTTTTACATCAATTCCGTTTCGTAGTGATATTAAGAATCAGGTATTAAAAGTTTTATTTGTTGAAGATGACTATGCGGTTTTAAGGTTATGTGAAATGAAATTTTCAGAATTCAGTGTTCCTCATGATTTATTTTTAGCAAGTAATGCCTATCAGGGTATGTTGATGGTAGGTAAATTTCAACCTGACATCATATTTACAGATTTAAATATGCCTGATATTGATGGGCTGCAAATGATCAATGAAATATTAAATGCGCCAGGAATGAAAAACACTAAATTTGTTGTAGTAACAGGGATGAGTTCTAGTGAAATTGAACTATTGGGTGTTATTCCAGATGGCGTAGTTATTTTACCTAAGCCGATACCATTCAAAACAATTGAAACAATCCTATTGCAACAATATAATCAGATTGTTGCAATAGGATCATAGCAAGGGTTATTTATTTTCTAAAGCTTTTAGAACTGCTTGCATAGTTGTATTTGCGTCACCAAATAACATGCGCGTGTTATCCAATACAAACAGAGGATTACCTACGCCGGCATAACCTGATGCCATACTACGTTTTAATACGATAGTTGTTTCACCTTTCCAGCATTCAAGAACGGGCATACCAGCAATTGGACTATTTGGGTCATTTAATGCTGACGGATTCACGATATCATTTGCACCGATAACGATAGAAACATCCACACTATCAAAATCATCATTAATTTCATCCATCTCATACACGATATCATAAGGTACTTTAGCTTCCGCTAATAATACGTTCATGTGGCCAGGCATACGACCTGCTACAGGATGAATACCAAATCCCACTTTTTTGCCTTTAGCTCTTAAGAGTTTAGTGATTTCATAAACAGTGTGTTGAGCTTGTGCTACAGCCATACCATAACCAGGAATAATCATAATATTCTTAGCCGCTTTTAAAAGCTTAGCAGTTTCATCTGCATCAATCGGTTGTACTTCACCCTCTATTGCTGCTGATTCACCACCTGACGTTGTACCAAATCCACCGGCTATAACACTTAAAAAGTGGCGATTCATCGCTTTACACATAATGTAGCTTAGAATTGCGCCGCTACTACCGACTAACGCACCTGTAACAATCAACAAATCATTACTCAACATAAAACCAGTTGCAGCAGCAGCCCAGCCAGAATAACTATTAAGCATTGAGATAACAACTGGCATATCCGCACCACCGATAGCCATTACCATGTGAATACCAAATACTAAGGCAATTCCAGTCATTATAGCTAAAGGAATTAAAGCATCACCGCTGGCTTCTGTTTGGTGTAAAAACTCATAGCCCAATACTACGGAAGCAATTAATAACACTAGATTTAACCAGTGACGACCCGGTAGTAATAAGGGTTTACCATTAATTTTTTCACTGAGTTTACCAAAAGCAATAACCGAACCAGAAAAGGTAACGGCACCGATTAAGATTCCCACATAAATTTCAATTTCATGAATGGTTTTTTCAACACCTTCCAAAGAAATTGATTGGTCCATAAAGTTTGCATAACCCACTAATACAGCCGCCAATCCTACCATGCTGTGCATAATAGCGACTAGTTCTGGCATTTGCGTCATTTCAACTTTATAAGCTGCTCTGGCACCAATAAGCCCACCTACGATTAAAGCACCAATCAAAACGCCAAATGCTGTAACTGAACCGCTTAATGTGGTGGCAACAATAGCAATTGCCATGCCTAACATGCCGTAATAATTACCTTTACGGGCAGTTTCTTGATTGCTTAAACCGCTTAAACTAAGAATAAACAGAATGGCGGAAACGATGTATGACATCGTTACTAAACTATGTGACATGATGAGCTCCTGTTATTTTCTAAACATTTCTAACATACGACGCGTGACAAAAAATCCACCGAAAATATTAATAGCCGCTAAAAATATAGCTGCTCCTGCTAAGATCGTGACAGTGGGGTTCGCTGTGGATATTTGTACAATAGCACCAATAACAATAATGCTACTGATGGCATTTGTAACGCTCATTAGGGGGGTATGTAATGAATGTGACACGTTCCAAATGACTTGATAACCCACAAAACAAGCTAATACAAACACCGTGAAGTGCGTCATAAACGACTCAGGAGCAACGGCTCCGATACCAAATAAAGCTAATCCCGCTATCGTAATAGGTAATAGTTGTTTAACCCTATTAGGAATAAAAGATTTTTTAGGTTCAGCTTTAATAGGCCCCGTATTAGTGTCAGCAGCACTCGCAGCCGGTGCCGCTGATAGTTTTGGAGCTGGGGGTGGCCAGGTTATTTTTCCTTCTTTAATAACGGTAGTGCCACGAATAACTTCATCATCCATATTGACATTGATAATGCCATTTTTATCAGGACATAATTCAGTTAATAGATGTCTTAGATTCGTTGCATAGAGTTGACTTGATTGATTTGCCAAACGGCTGGGTAAATTTGTATAGCCAATTAAAGTAACACCATTTTTAACCACGACTTGATCTCTTTCAGTTAGATCACAGTTGCCACCTTGTTCAGCGGCTAAATCCACAATCACACTGCCCGGTTTCATGGATTCAACCATTGCCGTTGTAATTAACTTAGGTGCTGGTTTGCCAGGTATTAAAGCGGTAGTAACGATAATATCAACTTCTTTGGCTTGCTCAGCAAATAAAGCCATTTCAGCTTCAATAAACTCTTTAGACATGGTTTTGGCGTATCCACCTGTGCCGCCACCTTCTTCTTTAAAATCGAGCATTAAAAATTCAGCATCCATACTTTCAATTTGCTCTTTTACTTCCGGTCTGGTGTCAAAAGATCTAACGATTGCACCCATGCCTTTTGCGGTGCCAATCGCCGCTAAACCAGCAACACCGGCACCAATAACAAGAACTTTTGCTGGCGGTATTTTACCTGCAGCTGTAATTTGGCCGGTAAAGAATCGACCAAAGTGTTGGGCGGCTTCAACAATGGCTCTATAACCAGCAATATTAGCCATTGAGCTTAAAGCATCAAGTTTTTGAGCGCGTGACATTCTTGGTACGCTATCCATAGCAAGTACTGTATTATTATTTGCCGCTAAATCTTGCATTAAGCCTTCATTTTGCGCAGGCCAAATAAAACTGATTAAGCAACTGCCTGGAGATAAGAGTTGTGTTTCAAATAGATTTAAGTTTGGGTTAAACTCAGGGGCACGTACTTTTAAGATAATGTCAGAGTGTTGCCATAAAGCCTGAGTGTCATAAACAATTTCAACTCCAGCATTTTGATAGGCTTCATCTGAAATATCTGCATTAATACCTGCGCCACTTTCTATGCTGACAGAAAAGCCAAGCTTAATTATTTGTGCGGCTGCTTCGGGAGTTGTTGCTACGCGTTTTTCACCGAGGTGAATTTCTTTCGGTATACCAATCTTCATACAGTCTCCTGTGGGTGTGATTTAGGGCATAATACTTTTTGAGAATAAAAAATCTCGCGCTATGAGGATAGGTTATTAGGCCATTAGTTTCAATAAGAATTATAAATTGATTGAAACATTTTTATTAGATTTACGAATTAAATTGAGCATGTTATCAAAAGATTTTATCGAAACAGCCGAGGGATTAATGTTTGCCGTCGTGTTGTCAGGTTACGAACACGGTAAGAGTTTGTGTTTTCTGCGGTATATAAAACAAGGTTCGCATTGGGTAAAAGTTGATACAAATCTGGCAAATAAGCTATTAAAACAACAGTATCCAGAATATTTACATTATTCAAAAAAGTTGGATGCGCATCTTCATGCGGTCAAAGTCAGTCATATAGTTAATCATCATCAGCCTAGAAAGCGTTTGCAAAGCCTTTTACAGGCAAAATCATTAGATGCTATAGAAACAGATTTGGTTTATTTGGTAAATCTGCTCAAAGATAAGCAAGTTGATTTATCCCACATAGGTGTAACGGGGTCACTATTAATTGGTGCCCAACAAAAGAGTTCTGATATTGACTTGGTTTTTTATAATCGAGCTACTTTTCATTATTGTCGAAACCTATTGCCTCAATTAATTGCAGAAAATACCTTGCGGCACTTAGATGAGTTAGCTTGGCAAGACTCTTATGATCGTCGTGCTTGTGATTTAAATTATTCTGAATACGTTTGGCATGAACGAAGAAAATATAATAAAGCCTTGGTGAATGGACGTAAATTTGATCTGAGTTTTATCGTTGATTCATACGAAGCTATCGACTACAACTATCAGAAATGTGGCGCTATTACTCTGCAAACAAGGGTTGTTGATGATACTTACGCTTTTGATTATCCAGCTGTATTTACAATTGATCACATGGACATAAGTCATGTGGTTTGCTTTACTGCTACCTACGCGGGTCAAGCTATAAAAGATGAATGGATTGAAATTACAGGGTTGGTTGAGCAATCATCAGAGGGGATTAAACGTATCGTTGTCGGTTCCTCCCGTGAGGCGCAAGGTGAGTACATTAGGGTGATTCATGGATAGATTCTCTGAGGTATCTGCGGTTATATTTGATATGGATGGTTTGGTATTAGATACTGAGCCCACCTATTGTGAGGCATGGCAAAAAGCAGCGCGAATGATGGGTTACGAGCTATCAGATGATTTCTTTAGCTTATTATCAGGGATGCACTATGAAAATATAAAAATTAAATTGTTGCAGACCTGTGGAGAAAATTTTGATTTAAATGCTTTCGGTTCCTTGGGAGGCGCATTATGGCGTGAAAAAGTTTATAAAAATGGCATACAGTTGAAGCTAGGTGTCATTGAGCTACTTGATCATCTTATAGAACAT
Organism: uncultured Methylococcaceae bacterium; assembly: GCA_903903765.1. Taxonomy (GTDB): domain Bacteria; phylum Pseudomonadota; class Gammaproteobacteria; order Methylococcales; family Methylomonadaceae; genus Methylobacter_C. The sequence goes on along the minus strand of CAIVAH010000030.1, from coordinate 2,062 downwards.
AACATGCCTTATGGTTTAGCGACTAATAGTTTGCGAGTTAATGCACTTGAGTGTTTAAAATTAGCTGGTTTAGATGAACATTTCTCAGTCATCATAACGCGTGACGATGTTGATCAAGGTAAGCCGGATCCTGAGGTGTTTTTAAAGGCTGCTGAGAGATTAAATGTTTCTATTGGTCGATGTTTAATACTAGAAGATTCAGTAACGGGAATTGCGGCGGCTAGTTTATCCGGTGCATTATCTATTTATATTCCTTCTAGTGATTACATTGATCCTATTGCTGTTCATAATTCGGATTTCTTGTTTAAGGATTTATTTGAAGTAATTCGCGTTTTAAAGTTATAAAATTTAATAATTTATTAAGATCTTTGTAGAGAGTAAATCTTGAAAAACTGACTATTTTGATCGCCTTTAGAAGTTTAACTCCTGTATAATTTCAGTAATTTTGCACTCCTCTGATTCACTTGACTTGATGACTTATCCTTCAAAAGTTTCTGTTATCGCGCCTGCTAGATTGCATATGGGCTTTATTGATTTAAGTGGGGCATTAGGTCGTCATTTTGGTAGTATCGGAGTGGCTTTAAATGAACATGTCACAAAATTAACACTCACTCGTGCAATTGAACGCACCATAAATGGACCCTCTGCAGAGCGAGCCGATAAATGTTTATCCTTGATGTGTCAGGTATTAAAAGTATCTGATAATTTAAATATCAATATAGAATCAGCAATCCCAGAGCATGTGGGTTTAGGCTCAGGTACGCAAATGTCTCTGGCTATTGGTATGGCTCTTAATCATTTTTATCAATTAGATTTGTCTGTACGTGATATAGCGGCCTTAATGGATAGGGGTTTACGATCGGGTATTGGTATCGGTATTTTTGAGCAAGGTGGCTTGGTAGTTGATGGTGGTCGAGGTGAAAAAACCATTACACCTCCCGTATTAGTGCATTTAGATATTCCCCAAGATTGGCGGTTTATTTTGGTTTTTGATTCACGGGGTCAAGGTTTACATGGTAAACAGGAACTAGAAGCCTTTAAGACATTACCTGTATTTCCTCAAAAAGAAGCTGAACGATTAGCTTATTTATTATTAATGCAGGCCTTGCCTGCTATTGCGGAAAATGATGTTTTTAAGTTTGGAGCAGTTATTACACAATTGCAACAAGCTGTTGGGCAGCATTTTTCAATTGCGCAGGGTGGTGCATTTACTAGTCCGGAAGTTGCTGTTGCGATGCAATGGTTAGAAGAAAAAGGCGCTGTCGGTATTGGGCAAACCTCTTGGGGACCTACCGGTTTTTGTCTTGTTGAAGGTGTTGCTGTTGCCGATTCATTAATTATCGCCGCGAGAAATCATTTCGAGCAAGTAGATAACTTAACTTTTGTAGTTGCTAGTGCTCGCAATAGTGGCGGGGACGTGTTTGTTGATTAGGGTTTAAAAATGCCTAAACACGAAGATATTCAGGTTTATCTGGATGACGTTGTCGAGTTGTTGGAACGGCATAAATTAGTTGAAGATTTAATGCAACGACAACGCATGCCTAAGCATGAGCTTGTTGAGAATTTAGTTCACAAGCAAAATAAAGTAGAGTTTCAACGTTTGTTAGATCAATTAAGTTCGCCCATCATCGCTTCAATATTAGAGACTTTATCTACAGAAGATCGGCAGATTATTTGGCGTTTAATTCGTGATGATAGAAAGGACGAAGTTCGTCTTGGAATCTCAGAAGTTATTCGATCCGAATTTGTTATTGAAATCAAACCTAGAAATCGTAGTATGAGTATTCGGGTTTTTGATCTATATGAAGGCCGTTTACGACAAATTCCTATAGAAACCAAAGAAGAATTAGCGACTGCTAATCCTATATGGATTGATTTGGTTATGCCAGAAGATGAACAAATTTCTTGGGCAAGGGATATTTTTGGGGTTAATTTACCCAATCCTAAAGAATTAACCGATTTAGAGTCTAGTGCGCGTTTTTATGTTGAAGATAATGGCGAAGTGCATTTGCATTCAGACTTTTTATTAGATCGTAAAGATGAATCAAGAAACGTCGCGGTT
>CAIVAH010000029.1 GCA_903903765.1 uncultured Methylococcaceae bacterium | reverse complement strand
GAAAAAAATTTAAAAGTTAGCCAAGGAATGCTCTTGATGAAGCGTCTAAATAATACAGCATGTGCTGTTAGACAATTTATTTTTGGGAGTAAGCCTATGAAAAACTATCAATATGCCTTGATTGGCTCAGTGTGTACGGTGTTTATTATTTTAGCGGTTGTGCCGTTACCATCATTTTATACACAATCGTTGTTTGATACTGATTCACCTGATTTGGAATTAGTCGCAGAGCCTACACCTCAGAATGACGCCAGTGTGCTTAAAGAGTATCAAGTCACCGACACTAAATTTTTATTAGAAAAAGCGGCTTCAGATGCTCAAGCAATAGCTAAAGAGGAAACTAAAATCGAATTGCAAACACCTGCTTCTCAAATGAAAGCAATGACTGTCCGAAAAGCGCCTCAACAGCATCAAACGGAAATCGTGGCGAATTCAAGTGAGTTGGCATTGCCCGATTCAAGTCCACAAATGGCTATGGAATCAGAATCGACTGATGGATTATTTAATCCATCTCCTACAAGCATGCTTAAGGCAGCGCCTTCAATCTCTACGTACAGTAATGTGTTGCCTAGTCAGGATAAATTTAAGACTGTTGCCAGTAATGCTTTAAAAATAACTAAAAATGAGCCAGTGTCTACATTTTCTATTGATGTGGATACCGCGGCTTATAGTTATGTGCGGAGTATTTTAAATGCTAATCAATTACCTGCTAAAGATTCCGTACGTGTAGAAGAGTTGATTAATTATTTTCCTTATTCTTATCCTGCACCTACTGATAAATCTGAGCCTTTTAAAACGTCGGTTGCGGTTTTTTCAACGCCTTGGAATAAAGATACAAAGTTATTGCATATAGGTATTAAGGGCTATCAATTAGATACGACGCATAAACCTACTGCTAATTTAGTTTTTTTGGTTGATACTTCGGGGTCTATGAATCAAGCCAATAAATTACCCTTACTTAAAAATGCCTTAAAAATGTTGCTTGATATTTTATCTGCTGAAGATACGGTGGCTATTGTGACGTATGCAGGAAGTGCCGGTGTGGCTTTAGCACCAACAAAGGTAAAAGATAAAGTTAAAATGCTGCACCTGATTGATGAGTTAGGTGCCGAGGGTTCTACTGCAGGTGCGGAGGGTATAAGACAAGCCTATCAATTGGCTGAACAAAGTTATAATCCAAACGGTATTAATCGGGTTATTTTAGCCACCGATGGCGATTTTAATGTTGGCATTACCGATACCAGTGAGTTAAAGGATTTTGTAGAGCGCAAACGTGCCAGTGGCGTTACGTTATCGGTGTTAGGCTTTGGGCATGGTAATTACAATGATGAATTGATGCAAACTTTAGCCCAGCATGGCAATGGTAACGCGGCTTATATCGATAATATTAATGAGGCACGTAAAGTATTGGTAGAAGAAGTTAATGGAACTTTGTTTACTATTGCTAAAGACGTAAAAATTCAGGTGGAGTTTAATCCAGCTCAAGTAGCAGAATATCGCTTGGTGGGTTATGAATCTAGGTTATTAAATACCGAAGATTTTAAAAATGATAAAGTCGATGCGGGTGATATTGGCGCAGGACACAGTGTAACTGCGGTCTATGAAATAACCCCTGCCAATAGTGCTGCTAAATTGGTTGATGATTTGCGTTACAAAGAAAAAGCGCCTAAAGCACTTGATAAAGCCAGTAATGAATATGGTTTTGTTAAAGTGCGTTATAAATTACCTACTGAGGATAATAGTCGATTAATGACGACGCAAGTGACTCCTGAAAATGAATATAAAAGTTTGAGTGAAACGCCAGTAGACTCTGTTTTTGTTAGTTCAGTCGCTGCGTTTGGGCAATTGTTACGAGGCGATAGTTATTTGAAAGATTTTAATTACGATAAAGTAATTGATTTGGCAGAAAAGTCTAAAGGTGAAGATAAGTTTGGTTATCGGGCTGAGTTTGTAAATTTGGTGAGGTTGGCTAAAAATGCTCCCGCATTAGCGCCTTTACAACAGTAGGATTGGATTTAAAACTTAAAGACTGTCACGATAGGCATCGTGACAGTTCTGTGTGTTAAATATCATGAAATTTGCATAGTGTTAACGGGTTTACGGTTGACTTTAATGTAACTGGCGATAGCAGTTACTGCAAAGAAAGTGGATGACAGAATAAATTCGCCACAAATAAAGCTAATTAAACCGACAACAAAAACCACTCCTATTAAAATATCTCGGGTCAATTCGTTCATCATAGATCCTTATTAAGTTAATGGGTTTTTTGATACTGCGACTGAACTATAGCGCGGGCTTTTATTGTTTACAATGGTGCAATTTATAGAATCATTGTTTCTATAAATTAAACAATAAATTAATGGTTTTTTAAATAAAATTAGTTATAATTTTTTAGATTATTTAACCTTAAGTAAGTCTTGCCAATTTGTGGTGTAATTAGGTGAGATGAGTTCTGCTTTAGGTTTCCATGATTTATCAAAACTAGTGGCGGCAATAGTCATTTTTTTGGGAAAACGTCGATTAATATTGTCCATAACGGCCATCAGCGCTGTATTTTCTGTTATTAATTCATTAGCTTGAACGGAAAATAAGTCTATTTGATGATGTGTTGTTGCGCTTTGGATATGGCTGAGTTGTACACCGCATTTTTGGTAGTTGTAGCCGGCTTTAAAAACTTCTTTAAGGAGTTGCTGAGCTTTATTAATAATAATGCGGGTGTCTTGAGTCGCTTGAGTTAGATGTATACTTGCGGAGCGTTGGTATTGAGGTTCTTGCGGGTTAAAAGGACTGGTTCTGATAAAGATGCTGATGCATTGGGTGACTGAGTTCTGCTGTCTGAGTTTTTCGGCGGCACGGCTACAGAATTCAGCTAAGGCTTGAGATAAGGTAGTGACATCTGTTAAGCGTCGACTAAAACTTCTAGAACAAACAATTTGTTGTTTGTTAGCCGGTGACAAGTCAAGATCAATACAAGAAACGCCATTTAGTTCTAATACGGTGCGAGCAACCACAATATTAAACAGGCCTTGAATTCTATCCGGTGATTGACTGGCTAAATCCCAAGCGGAGTGAATATTAAGTTGATTGAGTTTTTGGGCAGTGCGTGAACCTATGCCCCATATTTCACCTACCGGAACGATACGCAGTAGTTTTTCTCTGCGTTGAGTATTAGATAAATCCAATACGCCAGCTGTTTTTGCCCATTTCTTAGCGGCAAAATTAGCTAATTTGGCGAGAGTTTTGTTTGGCCCCATGCCGACACAGACAGGGATTCCTGTCGTACGTAATACGGTTTTCTTAATTTGCTGTCCATATTTGTTCGAATCTTTCTCGCAAATGCCCGTTAAGTCTAAAAACGCTTCATCAATAGAATATATTTCTAAATGCGGCGTGAACTCTTCTAGGGTAGACATGACGCGAGCCGAGATGTCTGCATATAAAGAGTAGTTGGACGAGAATAGGGTAATGTTATGTTGTTTGACGAGATCTTGAACTTTAAACACCGGCACTGCCATCTTAATGCCTAAGTCTTTCACTTCTTTACTGCGTGATACAACACAACCATCATTATTACTAAGAACTATGACGGGTTTATTACTTAAATCAGGTCGAAACAAGCGTTCACATGACACATAAAAATTATTGCAATCGACTAAAGCAATCAGTTGACTCATGATAAAGCATGGATAACATAAGTGACGACCCCCCAAATAATCATATCTAGTTCTTCATGGATGACAATATCGGCATATAAGGGATTTTCAGCTTTTAAGTGCCATTGATTGTGTAGGCGTTCTAAACGTTTTACGGTTAGCTCACCATTTAAGGCACAAATAACAATCTTGCCGTTGCTGGCTTCTATAGAACGATCCACGATTAAAATATCATTAGGATGAATACCCACGCCTAGCATTGACTCGCCTTGCGCTCTTACAAAAAAAGTGGCGGCCGGTTTTTGTATTAATAATTCGTTTAAATCTAGGTTTTTTTCAATATAATCATCGGCAGGCGAAGGAAACCCTGCCGCTACTTTACTGATAAACAGTGGCAGTGGCAGTTTTTTGAGTAAGGTTGTCGGCAATAAGATTTTAAGACAAGTCGCGGTCATTTTGTTTTCTTTTTGTTCTCTTTTTGCGCATTCTAAAGTATTTTTCTGGGGATGACAAAAAGTTTAAGGCTTTTGTATTAATGAAATATCAATCTAGTTTTTTAATATTATCTATTTTATTATTAGTGGGATGTGCTGTGGCACCACCTAGGCATCCTGATGATTTATGTGCGGTTTTTAAAGAAAAAGACAGTGATGATTGGTACGATGATGCAAAAGGTTCTGCGGATAAATGGGGAGTGCCGATTGATGTGCAAATGGCGATTATGCATCAAGAATCTCATTTTGTAGCCGATGCGCGGGCGCCGCGAATTTGGCTTTTGGGATTTATTCCTTGGTTTAGAGAAAGCAGTTCTTATGGCTATGCGCAAGCAACTGATGGCACTTGGGATACTTACTTAAATGATGCTGGAAGTTGGTGGTCTGATCGGGATGATTTTTCTGATGCAATTGATTTTATTGGCTGGTACGGTAATCGAAGTTATTTAAAACTAGGTATATCTAAGGCGGATGCAAAAAATCAATATCTGGCTTATCATGAAGGGATAGGGGGGTACCGTAATAAAACTTATTTGCGGAATTCGCCTTTAAAAAGATTGGCCGATAAAGTAGAGCGTCGTGCACAAATTTTTAAGCAACAATTGTTGAGTTGTAAAATGAATTAAATTTATAAGGTTTTTTTGATAAACTATGCCACTTGTATTACTTTTGGACAACATCGTGAAAAAAATTAAAACTCAATTTATTTCAATTATTATCGTTATTCTTATAGGATTTACTATGTTTTCAATGGCAAATGCCACTTCACCAGAAGAAAATAAAGCAGCGGGTATCGCTTTCTTAGCTGAAAATGCAAAAAAAACAAATGTAGTCACTACAGCAAGTGGTTTGCAATATGAAGTTATTAAAGCAGGTACCGGTACTGCAACACCTAAAGCCACAGATACGGTAACAGTACATTACAAAGGTACAACAATTGATGGCGCTGAGTTTGATAGTTCATATAGTCGTGGAGCGCCAACTTCATTCCCTTTGAATCGAGTCATTGCCGGTTGGACTGAAGGCGTACAATTAATGACTGTGGGTGCAACTTATCGTTTTTATATTCCTTCTCAATTAGCTTATGGTGAGCAGGGTGCAGGTCGAGCGATTGGACCGAATGCTACTTTAATATTCGATGTTGAATTAATTAAAATTCAATAAGCGTCTGCTTGCTAAAGGCGTAAGATGCAGGTCTAATTGACCGCGTCTTACGCCTTTTTTATTGCTTGATTTAAACCCCTTCCTTAAT
>CAIVAH010000028.1 GCA_903903765.1 uncultured Methylococcaceae bacterium | reverse complement strand
TCTTGTGCTTGCTCATCAGACGCTGTTTTACCAGTACCAATTGCCCAAACAGGTTCATATGCGATAACGGCTTTATTTAACGACTCAACACCCGCTAAATTCAGAACCGCATCCAATTGCTCGTTAATAACAGCAAAAGTTTGATCTTGTTCACGTTGTTCTAAAGTTTCACCTACGCATAAGATAGGGATAATTCCTTGTTCTTGTGCTTGAACATAGCGTGCAGCAACGGATGAATCTGTGTCGCCATAATAAGAGCGTCTTTCTGAGTGACCAACTAAGGCATATTGCGTATTAAATTCTTTAAGCATTGAGGCTGACACTTCACCGGTGTATGCACCTGATGCTTTATCAGCAATATTTTGTGAGCCTAAGCCTAAAGCTGTATCTTTTACTAATTCGTTAATAGCAGGTAAATAAACATAGGGAACACAAACTGCGATATCCGCATCTGCTGAACCTAAACCAGCGATTATTCCTTTTGCAAGTAATTGAGCACTCGCAAGATTTCCATTCATTTTCCAATTTCCAACAACCAGAGACCGACGCATCAAAATTACTCCTCTATATAATCAAACCGCCTATGATATAGCCTAATAGGCTGTATTTCAAGCACCTATTGCTGTCTTAACGTCTTCAGCTAATTGCTGCGCATATTTATTAACTAAATCAGCATCTTCCCCCTCAACCATCACTCTAATTAATGGCTCTGTTCCTGACGCTCTGAGTAACACCCTACCCTTATCACCCAATTTTTCTTCAATAACTCGCACAGCGGTTTGAATAGACTCGTTAGTTGCTAAATCTACTTTTTCAGCAGTTCTAATATTGATTAAAATCTGAGGATATTTTTGCATTCCCGACTTAAGTTCGTGCAAAGTCTTTCCAGAATCATGCATTTCAGCCATCACTTGTAATGCCGCAATAATACCATCACCAGTAGTCGTTTTATCTAAACAAATAATATGCCCAGAGTTTTCACCGCCTAAGATACTGTTATGTTCATTCATCATCTCTAATACATAACGGTCACCCACATTAGCTCTGAGTAAATCAATCCCTAGTCTTTTAAGTCCATGTTCCATGCCTAAATTGGTCATTAAAGTTCCAACGACTGGGCCTGACATTAAACCAGCGTCTTGCCGAGCTTTGGCAATAATGTAGATAATTTCATCCCCATCTACAATTTCACCTTTATGATCCACCATAATTAAACGGTCACCATCACCATCTAAGGCAATACCAAAATCAGCTTGATTATCTAATACCATTTCAGCTAATTTTGCTGGACTGGTGGCGCCACATTCTGCATTGATGTTAATGCCATTGGGTTGCGTCCCCATCACAATGACCTCTGCCCCTACCTCATTAAATACGTGAGGGGCAATATGATATGTTGCACCATTAGCGCAATCTACTACGATTTTCATCTCACTAAAATCATAGCGCGTGGGGATACTGGCTTTACAAAATTCGATATATCTTCCTGCGGCATCGACTAATCTTTTTGCTTTACCTAATTCTGATGATTCAACTGTTGTCATTGGCGAATCTAGATAAAACTCAATCTTTTCTTCTATATCATCAGGCAATTTTGTGCCCTCTACAGAAAAGAACTTTACGCCATTGTCGTAATAAGGATTATGAGAGGCACTAATCACAATTCCCGCTTGAGCACGTAAAGTTCTAGTCAAATAGGCCACACCAGGAGTTGGCATTGGACCTAATAAATGTGTATTAACGCCTGCTGCGGTTAGACCTGCCTCTAATGCTGACTCAAACATATAACCTGAAATACGGGTATCTTTGCCTACTAATACAAAATCATGACCTTCTGAAGCAAATACTCGTCCTGCAGCCCAACCCAACCTTAATAAAAAATCTGCGGTTATAGGTGCCTGACCCACTTTACCTCTTATACCATCAGTGCCAAAATATTTTTTTGCCATTATTTAAACGCTCTCTATCTTTATCACTAAATTTTTCATATCGATTTGTTAGTGGTGAAATCACCACCCATAAAAAAAGGAGAGGTTTTAGCCTCTCCTTTTAAAGATATTATGATTTAACTCTGTTGGGCCGGCTTGGTTAGATCAACATTTTTAACATCATCATTGACCTTGATATCATCAACTTTTATGTCGCCATGTGGCGGTTTATCATCCCCCCAACCTTCAGGATCTCGTACTGGTTTACGAGCCATCAGATCTTCAATTTGATACTTGTCAATCGTTTCATATTTCATTAGCGCTGCAGCCATTGCATGCAAAATATCTATATTTTCTTTTATTAGCCTTTCTGCTCTCTCATAGTTTCTATCTATAAAAGACCGAATTTCTTCATCAATCGTGTGAGATGTTTCTTCAGCAACTGTTTTATGCTGTGTTACTGAGCGACCTAAAAATACCTCACCCTCTTCTTCACTATAAGATAGGGGCCCTAAACGTTGTGATAATCCCCATTTTGTCACCATATTTCTAGCAAGCTCAGTTGCTCGCTCAATATCATTTGATGCACCAGTACTCACTTGTTCCCAACCGAACACCACTTCTTCGGCAATACGACCACCATATAAACTTGAAATCATACTATCAAGTTTTTGCTTACTGGCACTGTATTGATCACGCTCTGGTAAAAACATAGTGACACCTAAAGCACGACCTCTAGGCATAATACTTACTTTATAAACAGGATCATGTTCAGGTACTAATTTACCGACAATGGCATGGCCTGCTTCGTGATAAGCGGTCATTTGCTTTTCTTTATCATTCATAACCATGGAATGACGCTCAGCACCCATAATCAATTTATCTTTGGCTTTTTCTAAATCAGCCATGTTAACGACGCGTTTATTCATTCTTGCTGCAAATAAGGCTGCTTCGTTAATTAAATTGGCCAAATCAGCACCAGAGAAACCAGGCGTACCTTGAGCAATGTATTTAACTTGTACATCGTCAGCAGATGGTACTTTTTTCATGTGTACATTTAAGATTTGCTCACGACCTCGAACATCTGGCAATCCTACAGTCACTTGGCGATCAAAACGTCCGGGTCTTAATAACGCTTTATCTAATACATCTGGACGATTAGTGGCGGCAATTACGATAATACCTTCGTTGCCTTCGAAACCATCCATTTCAACCAATAACTGGTTTAATGTTTGCTCACGCTCATCATTACCACCCCCTAAGCCGGCACCACGCTGACGGCCAACCGCATCAATTTCGTCAATAAAAATAATGCAAGGCGCATGTTTTTTAGCTTGTTCAAACATGTCACGCACACGAGATGCACCCACGCCGACAAACATTTCAACGAAATCAGAACCTGATATTGTAAAAAACGGTACTTTAGCTTCACCGGCAATAGCACGCGCCAAAAGCGTTTTACCTGTGCCTGGAGGCCCAATCATTAAAGCACCACGGGGAATTTTTCCACCTAATTTTTGATACTTGGCTGGGTCTCTTAAGAAGTCGACCATTTCAACCACTTCTTCTTTGGCCTCATCACAACCCGCCACGTCAGCAAAAGTGACTTTAATTTGATCTTCTTCAAGCATACGTGCTTTGCTTTTACCAAAGCCCATGGCACCTTTTCCACCGGCACCACCTTGCATTTGTCTCATAAAGAACACCCACACCCCTATTAGAAGTAACATGGGGCCAAATGAAACTAAAAGTTGCATTAGCATTGATGGCTGTTCTGGCGGAACTGCTTTAATATCTACGTTGTTGGCTAATAAATCATCTACCATATGCGGATCATTGGGCGCATAGGTTCTAAATAATTGACCGCTTTGGGTTTTACCTTTAACGACATGCTCGTCTATCATTACTTGTTGTACTTGACCAGCACGCACAGATTCAATGAATTGCGAGTATGATAACGATGAATCGGCTCTCTCACCTTGTGAGCCAAAATTATTAAATAGCGTCATCAATACCACCGCGACGACGACCCACAAGACTACATTTTTTACCATATCATTCACATAGACACCCTAGTCAAAACAGACTCTCGGATTAAAAACACTGCAATTATATCAGGACTTAACTTCCCTGATCTTCGTTATTTGAATATACCAGTAAACTAAAAATTTACTAGTCACGCGTATATATGGGAGCGAAAAGTTTATTTAAAGCCTTTTGCTAAAATATATACTTCATTACTGCGTGGTCGTGAGGCTTTTGGTTTTCTTATCACTACTTTTGAAAACGAACTTTGCACATCACTATAAAAGGCTTCGAAACCTTCACCATGAAACAATTTAACTAAAAAATCACCATTTTTTGTCAATACAGTTCGCGCTGTATCCAACGCTAACTCTCCTAAAAATATTGATCTAGGCATATCAATCGCTTTATTTCCACTCATATTAGGCGCCATATCTGACATCACTAAATTGACAGGTAAGCCTTCTAATACCCCTTTTAATTGCTCTAAAACCTCATCCTCTCGAAAATCACCTTGAATAAAATCCACCCCGTCTAAAGGATCCATAGGCAATATATCCAAAGCAATCAATTTATCTTTTTTAGCCAATAACTGTCTAGCATATTGAGACCAACCACCCGGAGCAGCTCCCAAATCCACTACATTAATACCTGGCCTTATTAGATGATCCTTCTCTTGTATTTCTTTTAATTTAAAAACGGCGCGAGATCGATAACCTTGTGCCTGAGCCATTTTGACATATTCATCTTCAAAATGTTCCGACATCCATCGCCCACTGCTCTTACTTCGACTCATAAATTGTTGTATAGTGTTAGTGTACTTTTTTTATAGGAATATTAATGAACTCTGCGGACAAAAAAAAACTTAGAGCCGATGCTCACTCCCTAAAACCTGTCGTTATGATTGGTCAATCTGGACTTACCGCAGGGGTTTTAAACGAACTTGATCAAGCTCTCAACACGCATGAATTACTCAAAATAAAAATACGTGCAGAACGAGATGACAGAAAGTTAATTAGCACACAATTATGTGCGGAAACAGGCGCAGAACTTATCCAATCAATAGGGCAAATCGCTGTTATTTACCGATTGAATCCCAGCAAGTAAAAAACAGGCGCGAAACAGCTTGAGCATTATATCCCCTCTCCCTGCGGGAGGTG
>CAIVAH010000027.1 GCA_903903765.1 uncultured Methylococcaceae bacterium | reverse complement strand
TCACCATCAGACAACAACATACGATAATCTACCGCTACTGGTTTAATACCTGGTTGTAAGACCTCTGTTTTAACAATAACTTTAGTCGCATCTGTTTCCATTTCTATCGGTAAATACCGAATAGTCCAGTCTTTAAATTCTACAAATGCCCTAGAATAGGTTCTAACTAATAAAGTTTGAAATTCTTGTTTAAAACGGTCACGCTCTTGTGGAGTCGCTGATTTCCAAAGCTTACCTAACACTAAAGAAGATATTTTCTCAAAATCAGTACTGGGCAAAATAGCTTCATTAACAAACTGATTTACCTTAGAAAAGTTTTTAACGAAATCTTTATCCTGCATCTTATTTTGCAGTTTTGTAGAAGCAGTTTCTATTGCTTGCTGAGGCGGTAACAAGTCTGCTGCATTAACTTCACTACTCGCCATTAAAATCCATAATAACGCGAAAAAAACCCACAATGTGTTACGTCTAACGTTCATGAAACCCTCTAAAATTAAACTATTAATTGCTTGCAAAAATTTTACAAATATCCCTGTCAGCAATCCTTGATACAATAAATCAATAATAATCAAAGCCTAAACGCTGATTCTCTAAACTTAATGAAAAGATAAGATGACATATAATAACATCAATTTTCCTCTCACACGCATGAGAAGAATGCGCTATAACGACTTTTCAAGACGTTTGATGCGTGAAAACTCTCTATCAGTCAATGACCTTATTTATCCTATGTTTGTTACAGAGGGCACGCAGCAAAAAGAAGAGATAAGTTCAATGCCTGGGGTTTATCGCTTTTCATTAGACTTATTGCTTGCTCAAGCCACCGAAGTTTATCAACTCGGCATTCCGGCAATCGCCCTATTCCCTGTCATAGAAGCTGACAAAAAATCCTTGGATGCAGCAGAAGCTTACAATCCAGAAGGCTTAGTGCAACGCAGTGTTAAAGCTTTAAAACAAGCCATTCCTGACTTAGGCATTATTACCGATGTAGCCTTAGACCCCTTTACCACCCACGGTCAAGATGGCTTAATTAATCATGATGGCTATGTATTAAATGACGAAACTATTGCCGTCTTGGTCAAACAAGCGGTATCCCATGCAGAAGCGGGGGCCGATGTGGTGGCTCCATCAGATATGATGGATGGTCGAATTGGGGCCATAAGATCAGCCCTAGAAACGGCAAATTATACCAACACCTTAATACTCGCCTACTCTGCCAAATATGCTTCTAGCTTTTATGGCCCTTTTAGAGATGCTGTCGGATCAGCCGGTAATTTAGGTAAAAGCAATAAATACAGCTACCAAATGGATCCGGCAAACTCTGATGAAGCCTTAAGAGAAATTCAGTTAGACCTACAAGAAGGTGCAGACATGGTGATGGTAAAACCTGGCATGCCCTATCTTGATATTATTCGTCGAGTTAAAGATGAATTTGGTGTACCGACCTTTGCTTATCAAGTGAGCGGCGAATACGCTATGCTTAAAGCCGCTGCACTGAATGGTTGGTTAGATGAAAGACAAGTCGTCTTAGAATCATTAATGGCTTTTAAACGAGCTGGCAGTAACGGCATCTTAACTTATTACGCAAAATCAGTCGCACAGTGGTTACAAGAATGACAAACATTGAGCATTACGCGGTCTTTGGCAGTCCGATCAAGCACAGTAAATCCCCCCGCATTCATAAATTATTTGCCGAACAAACCCAGCAAGCTTTAGTTTATGACGCTCAAGAAGTGCCTGCTGAACAATTTCAGAGCGCAGTATCTGACTTCTTTGAGCAAGGTGGTAAAGGTTTAAATTGCACTCTGCCTCTTAAAGAACTGGCTTGGAGTTTTGCCGATATAAAAACCGAACGCGCCGAACTTAGCAAAGCTGTCAATACCTTAGTGCTACAAGCTGATGGTTCAATACTGGGTGATAATACCGATGGCGTGGGGCTATTAACCGACTTAATAAACAACCATCAGGTTAAATTAAGCAATACTCATGTCCTTATTTTAGGTGCAGGCGGTGCCAGTCGAGGCATCATCCTACCTATTCTTGAGCAAAACGTGGCATCACTGGTTATTGCCAATCGCACTATTGATAAGGCCATCAATCTAGCTAACGAATTTGTGCATAAAGGGACTATTTCAGGCTGCGGCTTTGATGACTTAGCAAATCAACAATTTGAATTAATTATTAATGCCACCTCATCCAGTTTAAGCAATGATTTACCACCCTTACCAGAGAATATTCTGCGTAAGAATGGCGTGTGTTATGACCTTGCTTATGGCAATGAACCTACCACTTTTGTAAAATGGGGGGAGAAAAACCAAGCTTTAAAAAGCTTAGATGGCTTAGGGATGTTGGTAGAACAAGCGGCTGAAGCCTTTTTTATTTGGCGAGGCGTGCGCCCAAACACTAAAGATGTTATTAAACTATTGAACGCCGAACGCGCTATAACTTACAATTCAAATTAGGTTAAATTAAAAATCAGTACCAATATAACTTATCCTACAATCTTTCTCTTGGTCTATTTGCAAAGCGGCTTGATACAATATTTTTTTTCTTACCCCTGTTATATCAACCGCCATAGCTACGGCCGTCTTAATTGAACATTCACGCATTAAAATTTTTAAAACTTTTTCTTGCTCAGTTGTCATTAATTGCTTGCCATCTTCTTCAGCACCACCAACGATTACCACAAACTCACCTTTACGCATATTCTCATTAGCAGATACCAGAGCTAAAGCTTCAGATAAGGTTACTTTAACTATCGTTTCATGCAATTTAGTTAACTCTCTGGCAATCACAATTTCTCGATCTAAAGGCAACACGTCGACCATATCTTGCAGACATGCTAAGATTCTATGACACGATTCATAAAAAACCCAAGTCTTGGTATGATTTAACCGCTCCGCAAAAAAAGCTTTACGTGCTGATGATGTCCTAGGTAAAAAACCCTCAAATGAAAATTGCGTCACCGGCATTCCAGCGACTGATAATGCTGTAATTAATGCACAAGCACCAGGAATTGGCACTACATCTAAACCCGCTTCTTTAACTAATTTTACTAAGGGCATTCCTGGGTCACTTAATAAGGGAGTACCTGCATCTGAGACTAATGCTATTGATAAACCATCTCGTAATTTTTCTAATAAAACGCTTGATGCCTTATCTTCATTATGTTGATGTAAAGAAACCAACTTATTCGTAATACCATAATGCTTTAGCAACATTACGACATGGCGCGTATCTTCAGCCGCTATCATATCAACACTCTTTAAAATCTCTATAGCTCTAAAACTTATATCTGCTAAGTTACCGATAGGTGTTGCAACAACATACAATGTGCCAAAAACATTAACATTAGAAACGGTCATTAATAAAACCTGTGCTATAAAGAAAGAGTTATTCAAAAAAACCAAATTATATCAGTATCTTGTTTTTTTAACGCTTACATAAAAACTTCCATTGGAGATTATTAGTGCCCATTTCAGAGCTTAAAACTAAACCAGCACATCTCACTACAGGTGAAAATGCTGAAGAACAAGCTCATAACTATCTTATTGATCATGGCTTAAAACCTGTTTTAAGAAATTTTCGCTGTAAGCTGGGAGAACTTGATTTAATCATGTACGACCAACAGTGTTTAGTGATCATTGAAGTGCGCTATAGAAAATCAGATCGCTACGGCAGCGCTCTGGAAAGCATTACGCTTAAAAAACAATCACGTATAATAAGAACTACACAATTTTATTTAACTACCCAAAAAAAAGATCGAGCCATCCGCTTTGATGTTGTTGGCATTTCAGGTAGTGGCAAAATAGAATGGATAAAAAACGCTTTTTAACCCGAACTCCCAAATGAACCTACAAGATCGCATCATTAATAACTTTTCTGACAGCATTCAAGCACAGCAAGAAGCCCTGTCTTATCTACCTGAACACATTGAATACGCTGCTCTAAATATAGTCTCTGCACTATTAAATGACAAAAAAATACTGACATTTGGAAATGGTCGTTCTGCAACTAGCGCTCAACTTTTTTCATTGGCCATGCTTAATCAATTTGAAAGGGATAGACCTTCTTTACCTGCCATTAATTTAGCATCAGATGTAGCTACCATTACTGCAATAGCAAATGACTATCAGTATGATGATATTTTATCAAAACAATTAAGAGCCTTAGGGCAAAGTGGCGATATCCTAATGATCTATACCGATGGAAATAACTCAAGTAACATTGCTAAAGCAATAGCATTAGCCCATGACAAAGAAATAACCATTATTGCTGTCACCGGAAATGAGGGAGGATTAATTTCACCATTACTACGCGAGACCGACATTGAAATTCGAGTTAACTTAAATTCCAGCATCCGTATTCAGGAAACTCATGTTTTAATAACGCATTGCTTATGCGATTTAATTGATCACCAAATCTTTGGTTAACTATTTTAATTAATCCCTCTGGACTTACATTATATATGAAAATATTTTTACTAATCATCTCTTTAATCAATACAGTTTTACTGAATGCATGTGCAACTGTTTCCAATAACTCCGGAATAATACAAGCAGCAGGATTACTTAAAGACAGACGCCCACACAATATAATAGAGTCCGATAAGGAGATCGAAGCAGATGCCTACGAAGAACTTAATGATGATGAAGATATCAAACACTATTGCCACATTAACATTTATGCATATAACGGAGCTACACTCATAACGGGTGAGGCACCTACAGAAGCATTAAAAGTAAAAATTGTGGGGATCATTCAAGTAATTACTAATGTAAAAATGATTCATGACCATATTGTTGTAACAGACCCCATTGACTCATCTTTACAAGAAGAAGATCATGCAATTACCCAAAAAATAAAGAAATCTTTTAAACAAATCAGATCAATGCATGACTTTGACCCGAACACAATAAAAGTTGTGACTGAAAATGGAGTGGTTTTTTTAATGGGCTTAGTACAACGAGATGAAGGCAAAGTGGTTATCAATTTAACAAAACTTCAACCAGGTATTAAACAAATTGTGACCGTCTTTGAATATATAGACTAATTAACCTACAGAAATAACTAAAATCAAACATCGTGTTTATTGACATTAAACGCATGACCTGTTATTTTTGATAAATTGGCACTCACCTACCAAGAGTGCTAATTTCGCCTTTACAGGGGTTACGGTGAGCCTTAATAATCAAGATTTAAATGATCGTTCATTACAATTACTTAAAACTTTAGTTGAACGCTATATTCATGACGGCCAACCAGTGGGCTCACGGATACTTTCAAAAGATTCAGAGCTTAATTTAAGCCCCGCTACCATAAGAAACGTAATGGCAGATCTAGAGGATTTAGGCCTGATTCATTCACCCCACACCTCTGCCGGGCGTATCCCTACCGTAAGCGGATACCGCTTATTTGTTGACAATCTGCTAACAGTAAAACCCATTGATAAAAAAGATTTAGCACACATCTCTTTAGGGCTATCAGAAAATGATGACCCATGTAATATGATTGGCACGGCATCACGACTCATATCAGAACTCACCAATATGGCTGGAGTCGTAACACTTCCTAAAAGAGAATTAGTATACTTAAGACATATTGAGTTTCTGCCTCTATCCCATAATCGAATATTGGTAATTTTCGTCACTAACGAACAAGAAGTTCATAATAAAGTTATTCATACCGAAAAAATATTTAGCGCCGCCGAGTTACAACAAGCCGCTAACTATCTAAACTCCCTATACTCTGGACATAGCCTAGCAGCTGTTAAATCTGCCTTATTAAAAGATTTAAAAAAAGATCAAGAATTAACCAATCAAGCGATGTTAGATGCGTTAAAAATAGCAAAATTAACATTTGAATCTGGTCATCAAAAAGATGATTATGTTTTAAGTGGCGAAACCAATTTAATGGGCTTTTCTGAACTCGCTGATCGTGACCATCTAAAAAATCTTTTTAATGCATTTAGCCAGAAAAGAGATGTCATCCACTTATTAGATCAATCCATGAAAGCGGATGGTGTTCAAATATTTATTGGCAAAGAATCAGGCTATCAAGCCTTTGATCAATGCAGTTTAGTAACCTCATCTTATTCTGTTAATGACGAGATCCTAGGAGTTCTAGGTGTTATAGGCCCTACCCGCATGGCTTACGAAAAAATTATCCCGTTTGTAGATGTGACGGCAAAAATATTAGGCGCTGCCTTGAATCCTAAAACAACGACCCCATAATAAGCAAAACTTTTTATCTGTGCCGTTAAGCACATCACAAAATCACTTAAAGGATCCATAACATGAGTACTGATCAGGAACTACCTGAGAGCC
>CAIVAH010000026.1 GCA_903903765.1 uncultured Methylococcaceae bacterium | reverse complement strand
CCGCCGCTACAGCTTTTGAGTTATTCGTTAAAATCTCTCTAATTGCACTGCGGTCTGTAGAGATAAGTTGCTTAATATTACGTTTACTGAATTCACTACGAAACGCATCTTTAATAATTTGATCCAAGCGTAAATTAGCTTGATCAATATCACCCGCCACAGACGTATAAAAAGTACTCACATTACCAATACGCCATTTTACAAAAGAATCAACAATAACGTTCTTTTTTTCAGCCGTTAAAAATCTTTCTGGTTTGGCATCCATAGTTTGAATACGGCCATCAAATTTCTTAACATTATTAATAAACGGAATTTTAAAATGTAGACCCGGTGCATAATCATTTTTAACGATTTCACCCAACCTAAATTTTATAACCTTTTCATATTGACCGACTGTAAACACACTCATTACAGCTATCAATACCACAGCAGCCAAACCGACAATAATTTTATTTTGATTCATTAGCGACCTCTGCCATCACGACTACGATTAACATTACGCTCAACCGTTGGGTCTGGCACTGAACTTGAACCAGCTTGCTGAGATACCTGTGTCTGAGACGAATCTACCGTACTTGTTGATACACCAGTTACTGCAGGAGTTGCAGTTGTAGCAGGATTAGTTTGGAGCATTTTATCTAACGGTAAATAAAAATTACTGCCGGATTTAGCGTCAACTAATACCTTATTGGTTTCAGACAGCACCGCTTCCATAGACTCAATATACATACGCTTACGAGTCACATCGGGTGCTTTAGCATATTGCGCTAATAATTGACTAAAGCGACTGGTTTCACCCTCAGCTTGAGCAATCACTTGTTCTTTATAACCCTCAGCTTCTTGAATCTTACGTGCTGCAGCACCCCTAGCTTTGGGGACTACATCATTAGAATAGGCTTCGGCTTCGTTAATTAAGCGTTGCTCATCTTCACGAGCTTTAATGGCATCTTCGAAGGAATTTTGCACTTGCTCAGGTGGTTGAGCATCTTGTAAGTTAACACTCGTAATTTGAATACCCGATTCATAACTATCCATCACATCTTGGATTTCTTTTTTAATCAAGGTCACAATTTCACTACGGCCTTGGGTTAAGACAAAGTCCATAGCACTACTACCTACCACACCTCTTAAAGCACTTTCTGTCACTTGTTTAAGGGTCAAGGCTGGATTAACCACATTAAACAAAAACTGCTTAGCATCTTTAACTTGATACTGCACCGCTAAACGCACATCCACATAGTTTTCATCTTTAGTTAACATCAATGCTTCTTTGGGAACTGAACCGACCTGTTCACCACCCGCAGAACTACGATAACCCACTTCTATAAATCGTTGTTGTTTGACATTAACAATATCAACATGTTCGATAGGCGTCGGGATATGCCAATTTAAACCCGATTGAGTCGTACCAATGTATTGACCAAAACGTGTTTCAACACCGTGATTACCTTCATCGACGATATAAAAACCACTTAGACCCCATAACACAGCAACTCCACCACTCAAATAACCTAAACCCTTCAATGAAGTACCAAATGAAAACTTATTCGGCGCTCCATTTTTGTCGCCATTACCTTCACCAAAAAACTTACCCAGTTTTTCTTGCAAAGATTTTACAACTTCGTCTAAATCAGGCGGTCCTTTCTGGTCCCCTCGACCACTCCAAGGGTCTTTATCACTACCACCAGGCTCATTCCACGACATACTTATGCTCCATATTGGATTACTTAATTAATTTTATCCCTCAGGACATTAATAAACGCTATTCTATCGTATATCCCTACAAATACGATACCCTACTCGGTTATTTCTTCAATTTTTACATCTTTTAATAAACCCAGATACCTAACATCTATTTCTATCTTTATATCATTGGCACCCGACTCATCAATATGCTCGTCAATTATATTTGCGCAAGTAAATAGTTTAGCTCTAATATCAGTTTGATCAGGACGTAAATAACACCGACGCTTAACTTTTGTATTGGCAAAAATCTCTGCTAAAGTAGCATTCAATAATTCAATACCCGCACCTGTTTCAGCAGAAAGCCAGACTCGAATGGGCTGTCCTAAATCATCTCTATCTACATGTGGCTGAATATTTTCTAGCAAATCTATTTTATTAAAGACCTCTAACTGCCTTACTTTATCCGCCTCAATATCCTTAAGCACACTATTAACTTGTAGCATAATTTCGTCACGTTCTTCACTAAAAGCATCGACGACATGTAGCAACAGATCGGCTTCACTGGCTTCTTGCAAAGTAGATTTAAATGCCGCCACCAATTCATGCGGTAAATGCCGAATAAACCCCACTGTATCGGCTAACACTATTTCTGTGTTGTTAGGGAGTTGGCAACTGCGTAAAGTAGGATCTAGAGTCGCAAACAACTGATCCGCTGCATAAATATCTGCACCCGTTAAGGCATTGAATAAAGTAGATTTACCCGCATTAGTATAACCGACTAATGACACAGAAGATATTTCTGCCTTTTTACGTTTACTCCGTCCTTGATGCCGCTGTTTTTCAACTTTATCTAAGCGCTGTTGAATTTGCTTAATACGCAAACCCAATAAACGTCTATCGGTTTCTAACTGCGTCTCACCAGGCCCGCGCAAACCAATCCCACCTTTTTGGCGTTCTAAATGTGTCCACCCTCGGACTAAACGTGTGGATAAGTGCTTTAACTGCGCCAACTCTACTTGTAGTTTACCTTCAAATGATTGAGCTCGTTGCGCGAAAATATCCAGAATAAGACCATTTCTATCGACCACACGCACACCCAAAAAGCCTTCAAGATTTCTCTCTTGGCTAGGCGCTAAAGGATGATTAAATAAAACCACATCAGCACTGTATTCCACGACAGCGGCTTTTAACTCATCGAGTTTACCGGTGCCGACAAAATATTTAGGATCAGGTCTTTTACGTGTGCCAGTTACAACATAAACAGGATCGGTTCCGGCCGATTTAGCAAGTTCTTTTAACTCTAAAAGATCCTCTTGTCCGGAACGAATGGTTAGATGAACAAGAATTGCTCGTTCACCTGAATCTGGACGGTCAAACAATAAAATACTCCAAGGATAATACTACAGGTAAACAGACAACATCAAAACTACCGTGTCTATTCTTCAACAGCCTCATCCTCGCGCGTCATTTTAACGGCTTTGCTGGGTACAATGGTTGATATAGCGTGTTTATAAACCATTTGGCTAATGGTATTTTTAAGCATGATGACATATTGATCAAATGAATCAACTTTTCCTTGTAACTTAATACCATTAACTAGGAAAATTGATACAGGCGTATGTTCTTTTCTAAGCGAATTTAAAAAATTATCCTGTAAATTTTGGCCTTTTGACATCCGATTTCTCCTTATTATTTTAATTAATTGGGGCTTATGATACCTGCAATTACCAGTCAAAAACTATCAAACTGTGTACGCGATAATTTTATTTTATCAGACACGACTTGTTTATACTTATTTTATTACTGTCATACGCAATTTAACAACCAAGTGCCGATAATCTTGCTCAGAAAGCATGTCACTTACCACTAAAAATACATTTTTCCTTGGCCATATTAAGCCTTTAGGCTCTAAGTTATAATTGAAATGTAAAAAAAGCACTTGGGTGGTTATAACGGTTGATTTTAAAACGTCAATAGGCTTAAACACATTATCGACTAAAAACTCCCAACCTAAAGACTCTGTATAACGAATCGTAGCCTGCGTTTTATGAGCCGACCTGAGTGCAAACCAAAGATGCACAAGTACCAGCAGACTTAATATCACTTTAATAATTTGCGGCAAGCCGTTAAGCAATAACGCTACTAGCACTAAAGCATGTAAAAGCCATAGATATTGCCTTAAGCGCTTTGAGGCTAAACACCTAAATAGCAATATCTCAGCATTATCTCTTGCCATGCCTTTACCTCCTAATAAGCGTATACCCTGTTAATACAGTTGCTATATAATCTTACGCATTTACGGCTATTCTTTTTTAAACTATGAACCTAAATTGGCAAAATTTTCTACGCAGTCATCAAGCTGAATTTAACAATGATGCCGACATCAGCTTTACTCATACTAACATCACTAATCCAAAAGCACTGTATCCCATTCCACATCTAGGCATCTTAAAAATCAGTGGCTCTGATGCAGCGAAATTATTGCAAGGTCAAATTACCTGTAATGTAAACGACATTACCGAGACAAAAAGTAGCCTAGGCGCACTATGTAATCCTAAAGGCCGGGTACTCAGCACATTTTTACTGATTAAAACACCTGATGGCTTTTTAATGATTCTGCCCATAGATCTTTTAGACAGCATACAGAAAAAATTACGCATGTATATCTTAAGATCGGATGCTACTGTAAATAACGTGACTGAAAACCTGTGTTTATTCGGTCTAAATGATCAAACAAAACCCAATAATATAGAACGCTTCAACACCCATCAAGATACCTTTATCAGCGTAAGCTTTACAGATACGGTTAATCGTCAACTCATTATTGCAGACACCGATACGGCCATTAATCTCTGGACCCAATACAGTACTAAGGAAAACTTTACCAACGCTAACTCTGCGCATTGGCGTTATCTTGATTTGCTAGCTGGTATTCCTTGGCTAAGCCCGGCTACGGCAGAAGAGTTTATTCCTCAAATGCTAAATTTAGATGAGTTAGGTGGCATTAGTTACACAAAAGGTTGTTACACCGGCCAAGAAATCGTAGCTCGAACGCATTATCTAGGTAAAACTAAACGCGAACTCGTGTTAGCCGAATGCCTAGCACCCTTCTCACCAGTCCCTAACGCTAGTATTTACGCAGTTGACTCTGATTCAGATCAAGCCATTGCAAAAGTACTATTGGCCTTACCGACACCTGATCAAGCGCTCAATCAAAACAAGACTAACTTGATAAAGTACAGTCTACTGATTGTCTTGCAAAAGCAAGAAAATGCACCTAAAGCCTTAATAATGAGTGCCGAACAACCCATCCCAGTGACCTTATTAACAGAACCCGCATGAACTCATCAGCAATCATAAAATTTCGTCGCCTAGGTATTATCACAATAGTTGCCGTTTATATCGTTTTCCTAATGGGTGGCATCGTTAGAGCTTCTGGTGCTGGCATGGGTTGCCCTGATTGGCCAACCTGTTTTGGACAATGGGTACCACCTACAGAAGAAGCCCAACTACCCGCCAACTACCATGAAATTTATGCGTTACGGG